>JAZGAL010000120.1:0-11387 GCA_036475815.1 Gemmatimonadota bacterium | reverse complement strand
GACGGAGCAACTCGCCCAGCAGATCGAAGGCCGCGTAGCATTTCGGGGCTCCGGCCGTGCAACGTTCCAGCGTCTCGATCGCCGCGGCGTAGCGGCGCGCTTCCACCTGCGCCCGCGCAAGCGCCGTCAACGCCCCAGCGGTTTCAGACGGATCGGCAGCGTCCACGTAGCGAAGCCATAGCTCCACCGCCTCTTCCTTGCGGCCCCGCCCGGAGCCGACCAGCTCGGCGAGCTCCCGGAGCGCGTCGCCGTCCGAGGGATCCGCCGCGATCCTCTCACGCAGTCCCTGTTCTCTGTTCTTCACAGCTCCTCAGAAGGGCGACCGCCAGCAGCGGCCCTAAGACAACATGCGCCCGGCCAAGACCGGGCGCACATGTCTCTTCATGAACGAGAGACGCCGCTCAGGCGGGCGGCTCCATTTCGAAGTGCGTGTAATTCTTGGCGATGAATTCGGTCCACTGTTCCGGAACTTCGTCATCAGGGAAGATGGCATCCACCGGACACTCCGGCACGCATGCTCCGCAGTCGATGCATTCCTCCGGGTGGATGTAGTACATATCCGGGCCCTCGTAAATACAATCTACGGGGCACACATCCACACAGGCGGCGTCCTTAACATCAATGCACGGCTGGGCGATGATGTAGGTCACGGTTCTCGATGCCTCCTGTAAGCGGGAACCCGGTAACTAATCAGTGTGCATCAGCTAGCTCCAGCGTGATCGCACCGAAGATAGGAACCGGATTTAGGGAGAGCAACCCTCCGCCGATTGACGAAACGAGGTGTCCAAGCCTAGCTTCGGGCGCCAGTTGGGACCGCTCGAGCACGGCCGCTTCAGGGCCCAGAAGGGAGACGAGGGTATGAAGTCGAGGATAGCAGCGATGGCTTCAGTAATGGCCATACCCGTTCTGGTATCATTGACTGGCTTCCTCACACGGCACGAGGACGGCCCAACCGCTCAGACTCCCGCAGCCTCATTCGCGATCCTCGCTCGCGACCCCATTACCGGTGAGTACGGCGTGGCTGCCGCCAGCAACGCCCCTCTCATCGGGATGAACCTCGACTTCCTCGACAAGGAGGCCGGTGGCGTGGTCGCGCTTGGCGGCCCGTTCCTCGAAATCAACGAGAAGGTTCTCCTCGCGATGCGCGAAGGCCTTTCTCCGGCCAAGGCGATCCCGGTGGGGCTCTTTACCGACTCCGACCGGGAGCGGCGTCAGGTCCTCGCCATTTCGACCCAGGGCACGGCGGCCTTCACCGGGAAAAAGCTGGCAAAACAGGCCGCCGACAAAGTGGGGGATTATTTCGTGGCGGCCGGGCACCGGCTCGAGAACAAGGACGTAATCCCGGCCATGGAAGAGGCGTTCCTCGCCCTGGACGGGGCGCTCGCCGACCGCCTGCTCGCGGCCCTGATAGCCGGTCGCGATGCCGGCGGTGAGAAAGACGGTGCGCGGTCGGCGGCGCTTCTGGTGATCGGGCCCGGTGCCCGGTTTGCCACCCGCGACCGCCTGTTGGACCTGAGGATCGATTTTGTGTCGGGAGATGCGGTAGCGGCGCTTGCCGAGCTGCGTGCCCAGGTCGATTCCGTCTACGAGGTCATCAATTAGCCGCGTTCGCGACCGCCGCCTGGATCTCCTCAAAGGGGGGCAACTTGTCCGCGTCCTCAGAAACCCAGCGGTAGCGGACAATTCCGTCCTTGCCGATCACAAAGACCGAGCGCTTCGCTACGCCTTTGAGACCCATCAGGTCATCGTAGATGGCTCCGTAGGCCGCAGCAGTCTGCTTGTTGAAGTCGCTCAATAGCGGGAACGGTAACTTCAACTGGTCGGCCCAGACCCTGAGCGTAAACTGGCTGTCCACGCTTGCGGCCAGAACCTCGGCACCCAACTTCTTGTAGGTGTCATAGGTGTCTCGCATGGTGCTCAGCTCATTGGTGCAGACCGGCGTGAAGGCGAGAGGGACAAAGAGCAACACTACGGGTGCTTTCCCGTGAAACTGCTCGAGTGAAATCGTTTCGCCCGTTGAGGCGTTCAGTTCGAAATTCGGGGCCTGCTGGCCAACTTCGGCGGACATATGGACCTCACGTGTTATGCGCAGAGAAACGACAATCGTGGCTCGTGGAAACCTCCTACTTGTACACCATCGCTGCGGGAACGCAAGTCGCACGATCTTGTTGGACGCAAGTGCGTATATTGTTAGGTTGTAGGGTTTCGATAGCCTCTAAGTTCTAGGAGCCGGCCACATGTGGAGGAAAGTGCTTTGCCGGGTTCAGATAGAGCCGGAACGCGCGAACTGAAGGTACTGCAGCCGGGCGAGCTGCCGCTCGAATATGCCGCCCTGCGTCGGCAGCGGGAAGAGATGCAGCCGTTGCTGGAGGAACGCACGCCCCAGAACGCGGGCCCGGGCGGCCGCAAGCCAGCCTGGCTGAAGGCACGCGCCCCCGGCACCGGCGAGTACACCAGGCTCAAGCGCCTGATGCGGGCCAAGACCCTGCACACGGTGTGCGAGGAAGCGCATTGCCCGAACATAGGCGAGTGCTGGGGCCAGGGGACCGCGACCTTCATAATCCTCGGCGACATCTGTACGCGGTCCTGCTCCTACTGCGCGGTGACCACCGGGATGCCGGAAGGTCTGGACGGAGAGGAACCCGTGCGCGTCGCCGAAGCGGTCAAGGCGATGGAACTCCGGCACGTGGTGATCACGTCGGTCAATCGCGACGACTTGCCGGACGGCGGCGCCGGAATCTTCGCCGAAACGATCCGTACGATCCGCGAGTCGGCACCAGGCTGTTCGGTGGAGGTTCTCACACCCGACTTCAAGGGCGACCTGGACGCGGTGGCGACGGTAGTGCGGGCACGGCCCGAAGTCTTCAGCCACAACCTCGACACCGTGCGCAGACTCTACCGGTTCATCAGACCAGGCGGCCGCTACGAACGCGCGCTGGAGGTACTGAGATACTCCAGGACGCTCGACCCCGCGGTTCTCACGAAGTCCGGAGTCATCTGCGGGATGGGCGAGACACGCGACGAGTTGATCGAGGCGATGGCGGACCTGACGGGCGCGGGGATAGATATCCTCACGCTCGGCCAGTACCTCCGACCGTCGCCGCGGCATCTCCCAATCGACCGGTACTACACACCGGACGAATTCGCGGAACTGAAACGAATCGGTGAGACGGAACTCGGCTTCAGGCACGTGGAGGCGGGACCGCTCGTCCGCAGTTCCTATCACGCGCGAGAGCAGGTAGAATCGATCGGCGGTGGCTCCTTCAGCGAACGTGAGCAGCCGGTCGCCGGGCACATGCAGGAGTAGGGCGCTCGGGAACCTGAGGTCAGGCAGCAGGATTTCTATGATTGCGGAGTCGATGGCGCGGGCATGACGCCCGCGCTTTACACAGCACAACAGAAACGGAGGACGCGCTGAGTGGCGACGCGAACGACTCAAGCGGATGAACTCCTGGGCCTCGATCGTGACAGCCTGATCGAGATGCTCAGGTGGATGATCCTCGGCCGCCGGTATGAGCAGAAGGTCGCCGAGATGTATCAGATCGGCGAGATCGGCGGCTTCTGCCACCTATACATAGGACAGGAGGCGGTGGCCGTCGGTGCGATCACTCCCCTCAGAGAAGAGGACTACGTGATCACCGCATACCGGGATCATGTGCATGGCCTCGTCCGCGGCATGAACCCCGGCGCGATCATGGCGGAGCTATTCGGCCGCGTCGACGGATGCTCGAAGGGCAAGGGCGGTTCGATGCACCTGTTCGACCACAAGCTCAAGTTCATGGGAGGCCATGCCATCGTCGGCGGCCACCTCCCGGTGGCAGTGGGGATCGGTTACGCGATCCGTTACCGCGACAGCGACGCAGTCTGCATCTGCTTCCTTGGCGACTCGGTGGCCAACATCGGCGCCTTCAACGAGTCCCTCAACATGGCGGCGCTTCTGCAGCTGCCCATCGTCTTCGTCATCGAGAACAACCAGTACGGTATGGGCACCGCGGTCTCCCGAGCCGCCGCCATCGAGAATCTCGCCGACCGGGCCTGCGCCTACACGGGCATGCAGGGTTGGACCGTAGATGGAATGGACGTGCTGGAGGTGCGGAGGACGATCGAGGCCGCCGTCGAGCGTGCGCGCAGCCACAAGCTGCCCACCCTGGTCGAGGCGAAAACCTACCGGTTCGTGGGCCACTCGATGTCCGATCCCAACTACGGTCACTACCGGACCAAGGAGGAAGTCCAGCACTTCAAGGCGACCGATGATCCGATCAAGCGATTCATTGAGATCCTGAGGAAGCACTCGATGATCGACGACTCCGATCTGGATCAGATAGAGAAGGAAGTCAAGGTGGTAGTCGACGAGGCCGTCGAGTTCGCGAGTCAGAGTCCGGCCCCGTCGCCGTCCGAACTTTACACCGACATCTACTCGGGAGACTACCCCGACATCAAGCGGAGGGACCCATGGCGGTAATCACGTACCGCGAGGCCCTCAACCAGGCACTTCGCGAGGAGATGCGACGCGACCCCGACATCTTCCTGATGGGCGAAGAGGTCGGAGCCTATCAAGGCGCATACAAGGTCAGCCGCGACCTGCTGGAAGAGTTCGGCGAGTGGCGTGTGCGCGATATGCCCATCGCCGAGCTCGGCTTCACCGGCCTGGGAGTCGGCGCAGCCATGGTCGGCTTGCGGCCGATCATCGAGTACATGACCTGGAGCTTCGCGCTTCTGGCCATCGACGCGATCGTGAACGCGGCCGCCAAGATGCGCTATATGTCCGGGGGGCAATTCAAGATGCCCATCACCTTCCGCGGCCCAAGCGGCGCCGCCAACCAGCTCGGCCCCACCCACTCACAGGCGCTAGACTCCTGGTACGCCCACGTCCCGGGGCTGAAAGTGGTGGCGCCGGCAACGGCCCGCGATGCCAAGGGCCTGTTGAAGTCCGCGATCAGGGACGACAACGCCGTCATCTTCCTGGAAGGCGAGCTTCTTTATGGAACAAAGGACGACGTGCCCGAGAACGAGGACTTCCTTATCCCTTTAGGTCTATCGGAAGTCAAACGTCCCGGCACCGACGTGACGGTGGTCGTCCACTCGCGGCCGCTGCATTCCGCGCTCCAAGCGGCGAAGATCGTAGAGGAGGAAGACGGCATCTCGGCCGAAGTGATCGACCCACGTACCCTGCGTCCCATGGACATCGACACCATCCTCGGGTCGGTGCGCAAGACGAACCGCTGTGTCATAGTCGAGGAGGGTTGGCCCGTTTGTGGTATCGGGGCTCAGATCGTGGATGACATCCAGCGCGAGGCATTCGATTATCTCGACGCTCCGATCGCGCGTGTTACCGGCGCGGACGCCCCGGATCCATACGCGCAGAACCTGGAGCAGATCGCGTTCCCCCAGGCGGACTACATCGTGAAGGCGATCCGCCATACGTGTTATCGGGAGTAACAGATGGCCACGCGAATCGTGATGTCCAAGCTTTCGCCCACCATGGAGGAGGGGCGCGTTCTTCAGTGGACCAAGAAGGAAGGCGACCCCGTCGAATCAGGAGACGTGGTTGTCGAGGTCGAGACCGACAAGGCCACCATGGAAGTGGAGGCCATGGGCTCGGGTGTGCTGCGCAGGATTCTCGTGGCGGAAAATACCACCGTGCCCACTGGTACCGTGCTGGGTGTCGTAGCGCCCGAGGACGAGGACATCTCCGACATCCTCGCCCAGGTCGAGGCGCGGATCGGCGCCGCCGAGCCCGCGGCGGCCGTGCCTGCAGACGTCGCAACGGCGACTCAGGCGGAGGCGCCGGCGGAGGAGGGCCCACCCGCGGCCGTACCGATGCAGGAAGGGGAAGGGGAAGGGGAAGGGGACGGACGCAGGATCAAAACATCGCCTCTGGCCCGGCGCATGGCGAGCGAACAGGGCATAGAACTGGACCTGATCACGGGCACGGGGCCCGGCGGGCGGATCGTCAAGCGGGACATCGAGACCGCGGTCGGTACTGGAGTCGCGGCCGCTCCGGCGGCGGCGGAGGCGATAGGTCCGGAAGTACCGTCCGAGCGGGTCGAGCTCTCACAGATCCGCAAGGCGATCGCCCGCAACCTCATCCAGAGCCTAGGCCCTATTCCGCACTTCTTCCTGACGGCCGAGATCGACATGGGGCGAGTCCTGGCGCTGCGTTCCGAGCTCAACAAATCGCTGGAAGACAGCGGGGCGAAGATCGGAATCAACGAGATCCTGATGAAAACAGCGGCGCAGGCGCTTCTTCAACACCCGAACGTGAACGTTGCGTTCGCCGGAGATCATATCCGCCGCTTCAAGCGCGTGGACATCGGACTCGCGGTTGCGGTGCCCGACGGCCTGATTACGCCCGTGCTGCGCAACGTCGGAGCCAAGGGCCTGTTGCGGATATCGGAGGAAAGCCGTGATCTTATCACCCGGGCGCGTGAAAAGAAGCTGGCGCCGGAGGAGTACCAAGGCGCTACCTTCACGATATCCAATCTCGGCATGTACGGCATTGATGAATTCACGGCCATCATCAATCCGCCCGCGGCAACCATCATGGCGGTAGGGGCGACTCAGCAAAAGCCGGTGGTTGTGGATGGCTCGATCGAGATCAGGTCACGGATGCGCGTCACCCTCTCGTGCGATCATCGCGCGGTAGACGGGGCCATGGGCGCCGAGTTCCTGGCTACATTCAAGGGCATGCTCGAGAACCCGCTGCGTCTGGTTCTATAGTAGACCGGAGTAGACCGGCTATCGCGAGCGGGGCTTCGGCGGACTCCTCTCCAATTCGAACTGCGGGGTGAGAAGCTTGGCGAAAAAGACAGAAGGCTTTAAGGACTCTTACGACCTTGTGGTCATTGGTGCCGGCCCGGGTGGATACGTCTCGGCGATCCGCGCAGCCCAGCTCGGCATGGACGTCGCGTGCATCGAGGCGGAGTTGCGAGAGGGCGGCCTCGGCGGTGTCTGCCTGAACTGGGGGTGCATACCGGCGAAGGCCCTGCTCGAGAGCGCGAGCCTGGCCCAGCACATCAAGTACGATTCCGCCGACTTCGGCATCAAGGTCAAGGGTTATGATCTGGACATCGCTGCCGCCGTCAACCGGAGCCGGCAGATCAGTGACCGCCTGGTCAAGGGGATCAAGTTCCTCTTCGACAAAAACGGAATCACCACGATCATCGGTCGTGCCCGGCTCGCCGGAGGCAAGAAGGTTGAAGTCGACCTGAACGCCGGGGGTGCCGCGACGATCACGGCCAAGAACATCATCATCGCAACAGGGTCCCGCTCGAAGACTTTCCCGGGGTTCGAGTTCGAAGGGGAACGCGTCATCTCCAGCCGGGAAGCGCTGCAACTCAAGAACGTGCCTGAACGTATGGTGATCGTCGGCGCCGGCTCGACCGGGATGGAGTTCGCGGATTTCTTCAACGCCTTCGGCGCAGATGTGACGATCGTGGAGGCGCTGCCCCAGTTGCTGCCTCTGGAGGACGAAGAGATCGCAGGCGTCGTTGCCCGCTCCTTCAAGAAGCGGAAGATCGGCGTGAAGACTAAGACGAAGGTCAAGTCGCTGGAACGGTCCAAGACGAAACTCATGCTCACCGCAGAGGCCCCCGGCGGCGACGAGTTGATGGAGTGTGACGTTCTGCTCATGGCGGTCGGACGCTCACCGAACATCGAAGACCTGGGGCTCGAGATGGCAGGCGTAGCGGTGAACGATCAGGGCTGGATAGACGTCGACGAGTTCTGCCAGACGGCCGCCGAGGGGATTTATGCCATCGGCGACGTGGCCGGCCCTCCCATGCTCGCCCACAAGGCCTCGCACGAGGGGATGGCCGTCGCCGAGCGGATCGCGGGCGTAGAGACGCGCGCGTTGATGCGGGACAACATTCCTTCCTGCACTTATTGTCACCCCGAAGTCGCCAGCGTCGGCCTCACCGAAAGACAGGCGCGCGAGGATGGCTACGAGGTGAAGATCGGCAAGTTCCCGTTCAGCGCCAACGGCCGGGCGCTCACGGCGGGCTCGCCGGACGGTATGGTGAAGATCGTCGCCGACGCGAAGTACGGCGAAGTGCTGGGCGTGCACATGGTGGGCCAGAACGTGACTGAGCTCGTCGCGGAAGCGACGCTTGGCCGCGCGCTCGAAACGACAGTGGACGAATTGGCGAACACGGTGCATGCGCATCCCACGCTGGCTGAGACCATCATGGAGGCGGCGCTCGCCACTTTGGGCCGGCCGATACACATCTAGCGAGACAAAGCGGCCAGCCTGGACAACCTCGTTCCGGCCGCGCACGGGTACCGTGACATCGGATAGAGTCTGTAAGCTGATCCGGCTCCCGGGCCTCACTGACTACGCCGAGGCGCTGGAACTGCAGCGCGATCTCGCGCGGGCCCGTGTGAGCGGCGAATTGGCCGACGACCTGCTGCTTCTCGTGGAGCACTCACGCGTCGTCACCCTGGGGCGCGGCGCCAGCGAGTCCAATATCACCGCGTCACGCGACCTGCTGGCAGAGCGCGGAGTGGAAGTGCACGAGATCGAGCGGGGTGGCGACGTCACCTACCACGGCCCGGGCCAACTCGTGGGCTACCCTATCATCGACCTCGGCCGCCACAAGCAGGATCTGCACTGGTATCTCCGGCAGCTAGAGGAAACGCTGATACGGGCGTTGGCGAAGTTCGGGATCGCGGGAAGAAGGGTACCCGGCTACACCGGTGTGTGGGTGGAGAACCGCAAGATCGCCTCCATCGGGGTACACGTGACCCGCTGGGTCACCTTCCATGGTTTCGCACTGAACGTGAACACCGATCTCAGCCACTTCGATCTCATCATTCCCTGTGGGATCGAGGCGGTGCAAATGACGTCCATCGAGAAGGAGATCGGGCGAGAGCATACCATCGACGATGCCGGCGATCGGGTCGCCGAGAGCTTCGGGGACGTTTTCGGGCTCGTGATGGTGCCGGCAGACTTAGAGAGTCTCCGCTGACCTACTTCCCTACCGATGCCCTCAACACGAAGAACAGGTTTGCGGGTCGCTCCGCCATCCGCCGCATGAAATAGGGATACCAGTCGGAGCCGTAGGGCACGTACACTCGCATCTTGTAGCCTTGCCTCACCAACAGCGCCTGTATGTCGCGGCGGATGCCATAGAGCATCTGGAACTCGACGGGCGCCGTGCGGTCCGCGTAATTCTTGATCAACCGCTTCGCCGCCTCGATCATCAGGTGGTCGTGTGTCGCCACGGCCAGCGGCGCCTGCGAGTCCATCATGATCTCGAGCAGGCGTACGAAGCTGTCGTTCACCTCACTCTTCCTCTGGAACGCCAGGTCTTCCGGCTCCTTGTAGGCACCTTTGCAAAGCCGTACCGGCGCGGCGATCGAGGCCAGCTTCCGGACATCATCCTCGCTACGCCGCAGGTAGGATTGGATGACTATGCCCAGGTTGTCGAACTCGTCGAACAGGTCGTAGAAGATGTTGAGCGTGGACTCGGCATAGTCCGTGGACTCCATGTCGATGCGCACGAAGTTGCCGTAGTCGCGTGCCGCTTGGGCCAGCCGGCGCAAGTTGCCACGACAGAGATCGGGATCGATGGCCAGGCCAACCTGGGTCGGTTTGATGGAAATGCTTGCTTCGATCCCCTTCTCTTTGTCGAGCCGCTCCAGAATCTTGATGTAGTCATCGGTCGCCCGAACCGCCTGATCCTCGTGCTGTACGCTCTCGCCCAGGTGGTCGAGTGTAACATCCATACCGCGGGTGTTCAGATCACGCGTAACCTCTACGGCTTCGGTGAAGGTTTCGCCAGCCACGAAACGGCGCGCGACCTTTCGGGCCAGCTTGCGCCGAAGGATGAGATTCTGCAGGCCCTTCTGTTCGCTTAGATAGAGCAGTACGCTGCGCAGCATACACCCGGTCCAGATCTCTTGGATACTTGTGAGTGGGGCTGCCCATGCCTCCGCGGGCCCGCAAAGATAGGAGTCCTACGCATCGAAGGCCAGCGTCCTTGCGCTTGCTCAATCCGTATCGCCCACACGCTCCCGCAACTCCGACAATCTGACGAGGCTGATCACGCGATACCCCTCATCCTCGATCGCCTCGCGCCCGCCTTCCTCTCGATCCACCAGCGCCAGGACCGCCAGGACCTCGCCCCCGGCCGCCTCCACCACCCGGCAGGCCTTGAGCGCCGACCCTCCCGTCGTGATCGTGTCCTCGATGACCACGACCTCTTTACCGGCCTCGAAACACCCCTCGATCTGCTTGCCCACGCCGTGGCCCTTCGGCTCTTTGCGGACGGTGAACGCCTCGATCGGCCGGCCATCCAGGAAGCTCCGGTGCGCTATGGCATAGGCGATGGGATCCGCACCCATCGTGAGTCCCCCAACGGCCTCCGGCTGCAGAGCGGCCTCATCCAGAGCGCTGAGCCCCAGCGCTCCGATCAAAGCCTGCCCCTCGGCGGAAAGCGTCGTCGTCCTGGCGTCCACGTAGTATCGACTCTTCCTTCCGCTGGCCAGGGTGAAGTCGCCTACCCGGAACGATCTTTCCGCCAGCAAATCCAGCAGCCGCTCGCGCTCTTTCATCTCAATCCCCTGCCTCGCGTTTGATGCGGAGCAACTCGATGCAAGAAAAGCGCCGCCTCCATCTCACTGCCGGAGAGCGGCGCAAAGCTAAGGACCTTGATCCTGAATCGCCCGGGCCGGTCACCCTACCCCGTTTCGGGACCCGCACCCGCCGGCGACGGTGTTCGATCCTCCACCGCGTCGCCACTGCGGGCGCCCTGCTCCATTCCAACCTGACATTCGCGACAGAGGCCGTAAATCTTCAACTGGCGGCTCTGAACAACGAATCCCAGCTCCGCCGCGATCTGCTCCTGCACATCGTCCAGCGCAGCCCGGGAGAAGCGCGTCACTTTACCACAACTGGTACAGATCAGGTGATCATACCGAGCCTCACCGGCCTGATGCTCATATCGCTTGAACCCCTCCCCGAAGTCGAGCTCCCTGGCCAGCTCTGCTTCGACCAGGAGGTTCAGAGTACGGTAGATCGTGGCCTTCCCTACATGCTCACCGCGGTTTCTTAGCATGTCGGCAAGATCGTCGACCGACAGGTGGTACGCGCTCTCGAAGAGTGCCATGGCGATGGCCTCACGCTGGTGCGTGAGTGGCAACCGACGCTGGTGCAGATAGCTGCGGAAAAGGTCCATCATCAGCATCGCGCAGCCGATGGGTGGCTTCGTAACGACTTTGGGGATTGCGTGCCCTGCCTGGCTAGACGCGAACATAGGACCAAGGGGGTTGAGACCAGCTGAGCGGCTGGCTGGGGCCATTATCATAGTTGATAATAGCCGCAAGAACTCATTCGCGCAATCGCGCTTTCCCCCCTCCGCGCCCCCGCTACCATGCCCCGGGCTACT
>JAZGAL010000119.1:0-6734 GCA_036475815.1 Gemmatimonadota bacterium | reverse complement strand
ACGTAGGCCCTGAAACCTGCGTAAGCGGCTTTGGCCCCTCCTACTTCAGCTAGTTCGATGGCCCTGTCGTAGTCGACGCGCGCTTCGTCGTAGTTGCCCAGGAAGGAGTTGGCGTGACCGCTCTTCGAGAACGCGATAGCGCTGGTCGCATCGATCTCTGCAGCCGTCTTGTAGGAGTCTCTCGCCTCGAGCAGCTCCTGCTCGGCCCGGAAAACATCGCCAAGGTTGATGTATGCGCTTGCCTCTTCGGGCGCCAGCTCGACGACGTGCTGCATATGCGTCTCGGCCTGGTTGAAATCTTTCGGGTCGTTGAACAGATATGACAGGCCGAGAGACCTGTGACCCGGGACGAAAGTCGGATCCAGCTCGAGCGCCTTCTTAATCGAAGTTCTCGCTGCTCCATGCTCCTGCAGCGTCCCCTGCACGTTGGCAAGCATCAACAGTGCGCGGGGGCTCGCCGGGTACGCTTCCACGAGCTGCTTGGCCAACTGCAAGCGCTTGTTTACATCACTGTCCAGGAACGTCATGTTGATTTCGACAAGCACCCTTTCCCCGTCGCTCATTCCTTCCATGTTCGCAGCTGCCAGGTCCAGGTTGGTCTTAAACTCCTCCAACGAGGCAGCGGTGTTCGCGGCGCGCAAGTACGCGAAGCCGAAGGTCGGGTCCTTCTCGACGGCGGCCTCGAACAACTCGTTCGCATCCTGCGGCCTGGCCATGTCCATGGCGTGTTGCCCCGCCGTGAAGTCGGCCATGGCGGCATCCGAGGTACTCGTCACCGGGATCTCCACCACCGCGCTGGCGGCAACCATCTCTCCCGGTGCTTCTTCCTGCTGCTCGGCCTGGCAACCCGCTATCAGGGCAAGTGCTGGCAGAAACAGGAGCAAGTGCGGTAATTTCTTCATGACGGGATCCTCCCTTTGGGGTAACTAACTGTCCGAGAATTCAGATGAGATCAGGCAGGCTAAGCGCAACTGCGCATAGCACGATGGGGAGTCAGGCAGATGTACTACTAGCACCGATACCACCGATGAAGACCCTTGGGGCTAGAGGGCCAGTTCAGTATGGCTTGCCGTTCCTGCTAAACTGAGATGTCGTAATCTCCCGGAGAACGGGATGGAAGTCAAGTTGCTACGGGAAAACATCCAGCCTGCTCCTCAGGAACCGTCGCCGCCCGGCACCGTCCACTGGACGAGGCGCTCGGCTGCGACCGTTGAATCCGCGCCGAGGGCAGTGATCCGCGCTGCGAGCGTTTGCGACCCGCCCCCCCGTTTCACGCACCAGGCGGCGGAGAAGTACGGCCAGACGTTGAAGCGGCAGCCCTCCTGGAACTCGAAGCAGGGCCAGCGCCCACCCTCGAGATCGAGATCATCGCAGGCGGGACACGAGTCATCGTTCACGGTCACGCCCGAAACGCGGCGCCCGGCTCGAAGCAGCTCGGCATTGAAGCTCATCGCTCCCGGTACGCTATCCCAGCGAAGGGTGAGGCACGCCAGGGTGTCCTGCGGCTCGGAATGAACGCAGACGTCGCGCCAGCGGCTGCACTCGCCGCTATCCTTTCGGCGTCTGCAGACTCGTTTCGATTCCAGGCACCTCGGATTGCGGTACTGCGTCGTCTCGTGTGCGAGCGCGACGTGAAGCGCGTCGGAATCGGGGAGCGGCGGAGGCTCGGCAGGGATGACGTACTCGGTGCACGACTCTCCCGTCGCCTTACCATCGACGACCCGAAGGCCGCGCAGACAGAACTCCGCGTGGACGTCGGCTACCGGCCGCTCCACCTGGAACACGGCTTCGTTTCCCTCCGCCGTGTCCGCCAGCACGAGCGACTCCCCTTCAACAACCGGAGAGCTGCGCCACGGGAAGACCAGCCCGGTGTCGCGTGATGACCACTTCACCTTTACGAGCACCGAGTCTGACCCGGTTCGGGCCGTCACTTCGGTTCGAACGCTGCTGACCGGCGGCCCCTCGGCGCACGAGCCGGCGAGGAACACCGCCATGAGCACAAGAGGAACAGTTCGCCTCGTCACCTGTCTGCAGAGTCGCTCGCCTTACAACGAGCGTCGAGAGAGAAGCGCCCTCACTTCTTGCCCTTCTTCTCCTTGCGCTTCTTCATCAGGTCGTCGACCCGTTTGTTCACCTCCGAAAGGCCTTCGCTGAGCGTGTCCTGTAATTCGGCCAAAAGCTGAGTGGATGCCTCACGTGTGGCGCCCCAGGTCTCCTTCGCCGCGGCCTTCGTGTCGGGCTGCTTCGCCTCTTCACGAATGGAGTCCACAGCACGGTCCACCTTTTCGCCCAGCTCGCGCAGCTTGTCTCTCAGTCGGCCGGCCTCTTCCTCGCTCACCGTCTCCGTATCCCAGCCTTCCTTGAAGGCGGCGCCCAGCCGGTCACCCAGGTCCTTGACCTGCTTACCGACTTCCTTCCAGCGTTGGGCGACATCTCTCCAGGTTCGCTCGTCTTCCGGCTGCTCTATCCGCACCGGCAGTTTTTCGTCCATTCCCCGACTCCTCTCGTTGGGCTTCGTAAACACTACTCCCCCCGCCCCGCGCGTGTTTCAAACCCCAGCCTCTCAACCAGCCAATCCCGCGCAGCACCAACCGCCATCCCCCGATGACTGATCGCGTTCTTCTCCTGGACAGTCAGCTCCGCCGTCGTGACGCCGCGGTCGGGCAGGCAGAACAGCGGGTCGTACCCGAACCCGCCTTCCCCGCGCGGCTCCCTCAAGATAACGCCGTCGACACGGCCGCCGAAAACCCGCGACTCATCCTCCAGCACAACCGCCACGGCGCAGTGGAAGTGTGCGGTCCGCCTCTCATCCGGCACATCGCGTAGCTGGCGCAGTAGGTGGAGGTTGTTGGCCCGGTCGACGCCGTACTCCGCCTGCATCTCCAGTGGCGCGTAGCGCTTGCTGCGCGGCCCCGGATCGCCGCCCAGCGCGTCGACCCTGATGCCGGAGTCCTCCGCCATCATCGGGAGGCCGGTGCGATCGTGGAAATACTGGGCCTTGGCCAGCGCGTTGCGCGCGAAGCTCGCGTATTTTTCCAGCTTCTCTTCTTCCGGCTTCTTCTCGAGGCCCAGGTCGGCGAGACTGACCATACGGATGGGAGTGTCGCGGAACAGCGGTTCGATCTCGCGCAGCTTGTCCTGGTTCCGGGTGGCGAGCGCCAGCTTCACGACTGCGCCTTGATCGCGTCCCGTTGCACCTTGAGCAGCTCGCCCACGCCGACCTCGGCCAGGGCGAGCATGGTGTCCAGCTCGCCGCGAGTGAAGGGGGCGCCCTCGGCCGTGCCCTGCAGCTCGACGATGCAGCCGTCTTCCAGGGCCGCGAAGTTCATGTCCACCTCGGCCCGGACATCCTCCGTGTAGTCGAGGTCCAGGCAGGCCGCGCCGTCGACGATGCCGACGCTCACCGCGGCCACCAGCTGTCGAACCGGGTTGGCGGCAAGTCCTCCGGCCGCGACCAGCCGCGAGCACGCCTGCCAGAGGGCGAGGCAGCCGCCGGTGATAGCCGCCGTTCGGGTTCCGCCGTCCGCCGTCAGCACATCACAATCGACGATGATGGTCCGTGGGCCCAGCGCCTCCAGGTCGGTGGCGGCGCGCAGAGCCCGCCCGATCAGCCGCTGGATCTCCTGCGTGCGGGCGCGCGGGCCCGAGCGTTCGCGCGGCGTTCGCTGGGTCGTCGATCTCGGCAGCATCGCGTATTCGCCCGTGACCCAACCGCCCTTTCCCTCACGCCAGGCCGGTACACCCTCCTGAACGCTGGCCGCGCAAAGCACCCGGGTCGAGCCCATGGCGATGAGACAGGAGCCTTCGGCTTGCGGAGCGGCGCCCAACTGGAGCGTGACGGGACGAAGCTCCTCCGGAAGGCGGCCGGACGGGCGAGTGACGTTGATCATTCAGCTTCCCATCTCTCTGAAGCCGGCGACGATCGCTTCGCCGCCTCTGGCCAGCAAGTCCTCGGCAACCTTCCGTCCGAGCTCGACCGCTTCGCTGCGCGCGCCGCGTCCCTCAGCCCGTACGACCTGCGTTCCGTCCGGCTGGGCTATCAGCGCATGCAATACCAGCTCGTCACCGCGAACCTCGGCCCGGGCACCCACCGGGACCTGACAACCTCCCTGGAGAGTGGCCAAGAGGCTGCGCTCCGCTTCGGTCTCGGCCCGGGCAACGGCATCGTCGATGGGGCCGAGCAGCTCGTCGGTGGCGGCGTCGGCGTCGCGGCTCTCCGCCGCCACGGCCCCCTGCCCCGGCGCCGGCAGCCAGCCCGGTGATTCGAACACCGACGTGATCCGATCGGAGAGGCCCAGACGGATCAGACCCGCGGCCGCCATGATCAGGCCGTCGTACTGGCCTTCGTCGAGCTTGCGCAGCCTCGTCTCCACGTTGCCCCGCACCGACTTCATCTGCAGGTCCGATCGCAGAGCCAGTGCCTGGGCGCGCCGGCGTTCCGAGCTGGTTCCGATGATGGATCCGGCTTCCGCCAAAATCAATTCGCGGGGCCCGCCCGCGCGGGCGATCCAGGCATCGCGGGGATCCTGCCGCTCGCACACCGCGCCGACCTTCAGCCCGGCGGCGAGGTCGGTGGGCAGGTCCTTCAGGGAATGAACGGCGAGGTCGACTTGGCCGGAGCGCAGCGCGGCCTCCAGCTCCTCCGTGAACAGCCCCTTGCCGCCGATCTCGGGCAGCGGCCGATCGAGCACGCGGTCGCCCGTCGTCTCGATCTTCACGATCTCGATTCGCCGCTCCGGCCACGCGGCCGCGAGACGATCGCGGACCCATTCCGACTGCGCCATGGCCAGCCGGCTGCCGCGCGAAGCGATACGCACGACCTTCCCGCTCAGGAGGCGCCTCCTGCGGCGGCCGCGGGCCCCGCCATCCCCTCTCGCTGTTGGTCACGCTCGAAGATCACTTTGAGCAGCGGCGGTGTGATGAAGGTGGAGACCATCACCATGATGAGTATCGCGCTGAACACCGCCTCGGATAAGAGTCCACCGCGACGGCCTATGTCCGCGAAGATGAGCCCGACCTCGCCTCGCGGTATCATACCGACGCCGATGGCCAGGCGGTTCATCTTCTCCCACGGCACAGCCCAGCCGGACACCACCTTACCGAGGATGGCGATCCCGGTGAGTATACCGCCGATGACGAGCACGCTGGTATTGAAGTCCTCGGTCCAGGGCAGAACGAGCCGTACGTTCACCGCCGCGCCCACCGAGACGAAGAAGATGGGCGTGAACACATCGGCAACCGGCTCGATACGCTCCACCACCAGGTCGAATTGGTTGGTCGATGAGAGGATGAGGCCCGCCGCGAAGCTGCCGATGATCATCGCCGAGTCCGAGAGATCGGCCAGCGCCGCGAGCAAGAGCGCGAAGCAGAACGCGGAGACCAGCAGGATGCCGCGCACGCGCAGCCGGTCCACAAAATCGAACAGGTGCGGGCCGATAAAGTTGCCGATGATCACGGCCAACACCAGGAAGCCGACGGCCTTCGCCAGAGTCCAGGCGATGGTGCCGAATGTGACCGTCGACCCGGCGGCCAGGCCGACCACGACGGCGAGCATCACCAGGCCCAGCACGTCATCGATGACGGCGGCGCCGATGATGGTCCGCGCCTCGCGCGTGTGCATGCGGCCGAGATCCGTGAGCACCCGCGCCGTTATTCCCACCGAAGTCGCTGTCAGCGTGGCGCCCACAAACACCGCGACCTTCGCCAGGC
Source organism: Gemmatimonadota bacterium (assembly GCA_036475815.1). Taxonomy (GTDB): domain Bacteria; phylum Gemmatimonadota; class Gemmatimonadetes; order Palauibacterales; family KS3-K002; genus JBDHGH01. Next base: position 1,025 of record JAZGAL010000119.1, on the reverse strand, counting down.
TGACGCCCTCAGGGTGAGCGCCGAGCGCAGGATCACTGAAGTACCAGTATCCCGCGCCTAACAGGAACGGGAACGTAACACCGACAAGCGCCACCATCGCGGCCGCCGGTCCGACCCGGAACATCTCCTTCAGGTCGGTCTCCAGCCCGACCTCGAACAGCAGGATCACCACACCGATCTCGGCGAAGAGGTGGATGGTCTCCGCCATCGCATCGCCCGATGCAGTGGGCACGATGCCCAGCACGCTGCCGCCCACGATCACGCCGCCCAACAGCTCGCCCAACACCGCAGGCTGACCGAGCCGCTCCGCCACCTCACCGCCGGTCTTACCGACAATCAGCATCGCGATGAGGATGAGCAGGAAACGAGCGGTCGTGTGAGTGCCCGATCCACCACCGTGCTCGGCTGACGTCGCCGCCTGCTCGTCCTCCTGCGCGCTCGCGCCCTGCTGACTCAGGTCGGGGACGGCGCTGCTGGTCGCCAGCGGACCCTCTGCGACCGCGGTACCCGCCGGCGTGTTATACCCCGAGATGCCGACCAGGAACAAGCCGGCCACCACCCAGAGCATCAGGCGGCGGCGGCGCGCGCGGAGTGAGGCGCGGCCCGGCATCAGCGGCTCACCACTGCGACTGCGCGCCATCGATGATCGCCTGGACCAGGTTCTCGATCGCCTGCTGGCGCCCCACGAGCTCGGACTGCGAATCCGGGATGTACTCGCCGGAAGCGGTGAGCGACCTCGCGCCCCACAGAACCTGGTCTTCGACGACGTCGTATATCTCGACTGAGATCGTGATATCCACGCGCCTCTGAAAGATCACCGGGCCACCGGGTGTTTCCTGGTAGTTGGTCGCCCGCTCGCTGTATCGGATGATCGTTCCCCTGAGCACGGCGTTCGCCGTCGCTTCGTCCGCCGGCTTCAGTCCCAACCTGCCGGGCACCTCGTCCTGCAACGTCTGGGTCAGCTCCTGCGTCAGCGTGAACTGGGTCGTCTGATTGTCGAACGCCAGAATGGCTATCGAGTCTAT
>JAZGAL010000118.1:0-3420 GCA_036475815.1 Gemmatimonadota bacterium | reverse complement strand
GCTCGCCGAGCCCGAGCGCCACTCCGGTACGGGTAAGCGGCCAGCCCGAGTCGCCCTAGAAGACCGCTCAAGACCCCGTCCTCCCGGCGGGCCTCATACCACTCGACAGCCTCTACAAGATCCGCTGCTGCCTCCTTCCGAAGCAGTAGCGGCGGAGAACTCATTTGCGGAGTCTCTCGAGCTCATCTAGCACCTCGCGCCATGGACAGCCTGGATCACCGTCCTGGCGGTATGCTTCCAGCCGACGGTGAAGCTCCTCGGCGTGCGCATCGGTCAACGGCAACGCCTCCGGGTCATCCGGAACGCTATCCCAGAGGTCCTCTATTAGTTGAAGCCGCTCCTCGACACTAAGATGGCCGAAGTCCTGTGCGCGCTTTGCCATAATGCAAATGTCGCAGGATCACCGACCTCAGCAAGTAATCCGACGCGTTGACGCCTTACGTCCTCGGCATCAGCTGCGGCGCGAAGCGCCGTCAGCTGCATGCCGTTGTTGGCGCGCCCCCTTGCCCGTCTTTCGTAATCGGCTCTTCTTGCAGCGCAAACACCCGGAGATGGCTCGACGACCGATTTGGGCCGCTGGGCCCTATTCCTTCTTCGGGCGGCCCAAGAGCAGTGGGACCTTCACCAGCCCGCCGCGCGTGGACATCACGTGCACCTCGCCCTCAACTCCGGGAACGCCGTAAGTCCGCACGTCGAAGCTCACCGACTTCCGCTCGCCGGGCTGGGTCCAGCCGGCGCGGACTACCTTCTCCCGCGTCTCGGGCACCACTATTCGCAGGACCGGCTTCTCACGTTCGACCAGCGTGGAATCGAACTCGAGCTGCACCCGATCTTCCTGCACGATCTTTATCAGCTGCGCCTGCCGCAGCGCCGTGGGCAGCTCGCCGCTGTTCGTCCAGCTCACCGTCACTTGATAGGTCGTGCTGTCGGCGGTGCTCTCGCTGCGCTCCACCGCTACATCCACGTCATCGATCCGGGGCAGCTGCCTGGCCAGCTCCAGGTTGAAGAGCGCCTGCACGCGGATCCAGTGCTCGAGCTGCGGCGGCGGCCCGTTCTGGGAGAAGAACTTAGGACGGAAGCCGCCGATCTCGATCGCGCCCAAGGTGGGATGCTCGAAGGGCTCCCATTCGCGGAAGCCGCGGCCGCCGTTCTCCTCGTCATCCCAAGTCAAAGCGTCGACCTCGTCCAGCAGCCCGTCGCCGTTGTAGTCCTTCATCCGACCGCCGTTCCACAGCTCGTCGCCGTACCAGATGGCGCCGTAGTAGAAGTAGCCGAAGTCGGGGCCGTGACCGAAGAGCGGGCGCGGCAGGTTCGGGTCGCCGGTCACGGGATTCACCGCTACCCGGGTCATGTACGTGTGATACACATCGCCCGCCCAGGGATAGTGCGTGATGCTCAGGCCGATGCTGTCGAAGCGCTCGTAATAGGCGAGGTCCTCGGGGAACATGCGCTCGGCGCTGCTCGAGGTGGACGGCGGACGCAGGTGCATCGGCACGCGCGTGTCCATGGAGTTGGCCACCGACACGTTCGGGTGCGTGAGCAGCCACAGCACGGTGGCCCGCGTCTCCGGCTCGCTGAGCGGGAACGCCCCTGCCCCGAACTGGGTGTAGCCGCGCTTCGTGGCGTCCTCACCCGTATCCGGCCGCCAGTTCTCCGGGTAGTTGCGGTGCAGGTCCAGGCCGCCGACGCCGTCCTCGTTGAACTCGCCGTCGCCGTCGTTGTCGATCCCCTCGCTCACGACTATCCAGTCGCCCTCGCCCTCGGGCACCCGCTTCATCAGCCGGCCCGACGGATCGCGCTCATCCAGCACGGCGTTCCCCTTCTCCTCCTGGCCCGGGCGCACCTTCCAGCGCATCTGATAGATGATCCCGTCGCCGTCGAGGTCTTCGTACGGGTCCTCGTCTACCAGACCGTCGCGATCGGAATCGTGCGGCCGCAGCGAGCTGCGGTTACGCTGCGCGGTGTAGAGGTAGAGGCTGGATCCGTCCGGGTTGTTCTGCGGCTTGAGATAAATGGCCGTGGTGTCGAGTAGCCGGGTGATCGCGTCGTCTTCGCCGTATCCTTCCAACAGATACTGGATCAACCAGAGCACCGATTCGGAGCTGGTGATCTCGCCGCTGTGTCGTCCGCCCTCGAAGAAGGCGGCCGGCTTGTCCGTGGCCGGGCCCGTCTGCTGGTTGGTGAGCGTGACCTGGAGTATGGGCCGCCCCTCGTAGCTCGTCCCGACCTCGTACAGCTCCACCAGGTCGGGATACCGCTCCGCCCAGCGCTCCAGCCAGGTATACATCACCGCCGCGCTGTGGTAGCGGTCGAAGCTCAGGACCTCGCCCGCCTCGTACTCGACCTCCGGGTAGCGGTGCTGCGGGAAGAAGCTCACGCCGTGTCGCTCTCCCTTCACCGTGTACCACGTCGTGTCGCCAGGCTGCATCGGGGTCTGGGCCTGCAACGCGTTTCCACAAGCGGCGAGTAACAGCACGGCGAGCAGCGTTCCCACGTACCTCAGCATGACGTCCCTCCCTTGGCTGCGCTCCCGACTGACCAGACGGCTCGAGGCTGGCGCTAATCTAGCCGCCCGCGAGCCGTGGGCCACCGCGCGCGCCGCTTGCGCCGCCTGCGCCGATCGTATAGCGTGCCGTTGCCTCGTTGTATTGGCTGTGGGCCCGCTCCCGCAGCAGAAAGCTCCCTTCGTGCACCGGAGTCGTTCTAACACATGCGACTGACTCGTCCGCCCCAAGGCAGGAGCATTCTCGGATGCAGAGCCGGCTCACTTCCCGAGGCGTAACGGCGGGCGCGGCGTTCGCGCTCGCTTTGGGACTTCTGGCCTGCGGGGAAACGACGTCCCCCTTCGCCGTGCGTGAGGTGGCGCTCACGCCCGCGAACGCGACGCTCATCAAGGACGGGACGGTGCAGTTGCGCGCCGACGTCAGGGACGGCGAGGGCAACTTGGTCACGCGTCGTCCGGTGACCTGGTCGAGCACCGACGAGTCGGTGGCGATCGTGGACAGCAGCGGATTCGTGACCGGTCTTCGGGCCGGCACCACCACGATCCGCGCCAACAGCGATGGCGTCGACGGAAGCGCCGAGATCACGGTCGAGGAACTGTCGTTCGCGGTGATCGGCTCCGGCTTCACTCACAGTTGCGGCCTTACCACCGCCGGTCGGATCTACTGCTGGGGCTCCAATGGGGAGGGCGAGCTGGGCGACGGAACTGGCGAGCCGAGCCTGCTGCCATCCCGGGTCGCGGCCGATGTCGAGATCACCATCCTCAGCGTGGGGTTCGCGCACTCGTGCGCGATCGCCGAGAGCAGGTCGGCCTATTGCTGGGGGAGCGGCGCCTTCGGAAAGCTGGGAAACGCGGCCGAGACTTCCCGGAGACCGCCGGTCGCCGTAGCCGGCGGGCTGAACTTCGCGGCGATCAGC
>JAZGAL010000117.1:0-2998 GCA_036475815.1 Gemmatimonadota bacterium | reverse complement strand
AACGCCATGGCCGTCGACCCCAAGCTGTTGGAAATTCTCGTCTGCCCGGTGGACAAGACACCCCTCGAAGTGGTGGAGCTGCCGGAAGCGGTGCGGCAGCGGCTGGTTGAGAAGTACCGCGACCAGTTCAAGTCCGAGGAGCCCGTAGTCGAGGTCGGTCTCGCCTCACGAGCCGGCAGGGTCTACCCGGTGGTATCGGGGATTCCGGTGATGCTGGTTGACGACGCCCTGACCCGCGAGGAGATCGAGGGCTGAACGGGCTCGCCACCGCCCCCGCCGCGACGGAGGGCGCGTGAACGACCGCGTCTACTCGGTGGCTGCGCTCATTACCGAGGTCAACGCCCTTCTCGGGCAGGGCTTTTCAGGGGTACGGGTCGAAGGCGAGGTGACCAATGCCAGCACCTCGGGACGCGGACACATTTACTTCACGCTCAAGGATGAAGCCGCGGCGCTCGATTGCGTGATGTGGGCGGGCAAGGCGCGGCGTCTCAAATTCCGTCTCGAGGACGGCCTCGCCGTCCTCGCCCTCGGATCTCTCACCATCTACCCGCAGCGCGGCCGGTTCCAGTTCGTTGTCGATGATATCGAGCCGCAGGGCGTGGGCGCCCTCCAGCTCGCCTTCGAGCAGCTCAAGAAGAAGCTCGAGGCCGAGGGCCTGTTCGCAGTCGAACGGAAGCAACCACTTCCGGCCCTCCCCAACCGAATCGGCATCGTCACCTCCGCCACCGGGGCCGCGCTCCAGGACATGCTCAAGGTGCTGCGCCGCTTCCCCCACCTCGAGATCGTCATCGCTCCGGCCATGGTCCAGGGTGACGGCGCGGCCGCTGAGATCGCACGCGCGATCAAACGCCTCGTCGACTCGAATCGAGTCAACATCATCATCGTCGGCCGCGGCGGCGGCAGTCTCGAGGATCTGTGGGCCTTCAACGAGGAGGCGGTGGCACGGGCGATTGCCGCGAGCCCGGTGCCCGTGATCTCGGGTGTCGGCCACGAGGTTGATTTCACGATCGCCGATTTCGTCGCCGACATCCGGGCCGCGACTCCGACCCAGGCGGCCGAGCTGGTGGTGGCTCGTATCGAGGATCAGGAGAGGCGTCTGCGCGAGGCGCGGTCGATCCTGCTGCGCGACATCGACCGCCAGCTCCAACTCGCCCGTACCCGCCTTGCCGGCCTCGAAGGTTCGTCGGGGCTGGCGCGGGTGCCTGATCGGGTGCGTCTGTATCGCGAACGGCTGCGGAGCGCGGCCCGCCTCGGCCCGATGCTGCGGCGGGTTCTCGCGGTCGCCCAAACACGTCTGAATCACGCCCTTCGGAGTCTCCATCGCCTGCCGGCACAAATCGCCGCCGGTGGCCAACGGCGATTACTGGACAGCAAACGGCAGCAGCTGCAACAGCTCATGGCGGCGCGCATCTCGAGCTTGCGGGCCCGCGTGAAGGGCGGGGAGCGTGCGCTCGGTCATCTCGGGCCAACCCAGGTCCTGGAGCGCGGCTACTCGATCACAAGCCTCGAAGGGACGACGGTTCCGCTCAAGGACGCGACCCGGGTGCACGGGGGTCAGGCCCTCATCACCCGCCTCGCACGCGGTGAGGTGCGGTCGCTGGTGAGCTCCGCCACAGCCGCACCTCGGGTTGCGGCACGGACGCCGGACCGGCAACCCTCCCTTTTTGATGAAACGACCCAAACGGGCGAGACGCCCGAAGAGACGGAGTGACCCATGAATGAGAAGGCAAAGGACGGCGAACGGTTCGAAGACCAGCTGGCCAAGCTGGAGGAGATCGTCGCCAAGCTCGAGGACGAATCGGTGGGTCTCGAGCAGGCGTTGGACCTCTTCGAGGGAGGAATGGAGCTCGCGCGCAGCTGCCGGACCCGCCTCGAAGAGGTCGAACAAAGGGTGACGCAGCTCCTGGAAGACGAGGATGACGGGGAGGCGGCCGACGAGGAGGCCGAGTGAACGTCGACCGCCTCCTTGCCGAAGAACAGTCGGCGGTCGAGCACGCCCTCAAGCGATTGCTCCCGATCGCAGGGGTGTGGCCGGAGCGACTCCACCGGGCCATGGGCCATGCGGTGTTTGCAGGCGGAAAACGGATACGACCGGTGCTCGCCCGCCTCGCCCACCGGGCCGCCGGGGGGGACGCCGACTCCATCACCGAGGCGGCCTGCGGGCTCGAGTTGATCCACACCTACTCACTGGTCCACGACGACCTCCCAGCCCTCGATGACGACGTCCTGCGGCGCGGGCAACCGACCGTGCACGTGGCCTTCGACGAAGCCACCGCGATTCTTGTTGGCGATGCCCTCCTCACCGAGGGGCTCCTCTTCGTTGCCCGGTTTCCACAGGGCGCGGCCTGGTCCGACCGCCGCGTGAAGGCAATCGAAATGGTCGCCGAAGCGATTTCAGCGCGTGGGATGGTCGGCGGTCAGATGGAGGACCTCGAGGCCACCGGGCAGCACGAGGGTGGCGACCTCGCGCCCGAGAAACGCCTCGATCTCATTCACCGGCACAAGACGGGGCGCCTGCTGCTGGCGTCGGTCGAGCTTGGCGCGATCCTCGCCGGGGTGGACGAGACCGGGCGGCAACGATTCGCGACCTTCGGCGAGGACCTCGGTCTCGCATTTCAGATCGCCGACGATGTCCTCGACGCCACCGCGACGGCAGAAGAGCTCGGCAAGTCGCCGGGTAAGGACTCGGTCGCCGGCAAGCTGACCTATGTCACGCTCTACGGCCTCGACACCGCGCGCCGCCGGCTCGAGGAGCTCGAGCGGACGCTGGTTGATGAGGCGCGCGAGATCGAGGGCGCCGACGGTGAGCTCGCCGCCTTTGCCGGCTACGTCTGCCGGCGCCGGTCGTAGCCGCCCGCCCAGTAAAGGGTTCAGGGTTCAGGGTTCAGGGTTCAGGGTTCAGGGTTCAGGGTTCAGGGTTCAGGGTTCAGGGTTCAGGGTTCAGGGTTCAGGGTTCAGGGTTCAGGGTTCAACAAGAACCATAATTCCCCTGGGCGGG
>JAZGAL010000116.1:0-5291 GCA_036475815.1 Gemmatimonadota bacterium | reverse complement strand
AATCCGCTCAACTCATCATCAACAAGCAGACCGGGCAGTGGGGAACCCAGTACGATCCGGAGCAGGATCTGGTACGCGTGGATCTCGCGCCTCAGGCCCTGCCGCACCCGGTCGAGCGCTTCACGATCGCTATCGAGCCGATGGAGGACGGGGGAATGCTCGGGCTGACTTGGGATGTGACGCGATACCGGGCGCCGATCAGGGTCAGGTAGGGCCGGCCGCTGACCCGATGCCCGGGCGCGGCAGCTACACGTGTATCTATGAGGTGGTGAAGGCGATCCCGAAGGGCCGCGTCGCGACCTACGGACAGGTCGCGGCGCTGGCCGGCATGCCGGGGCACGCTCGCCAGGTTGGCTATGCGCTGAACGCGCTGCAGGACGAGAGCGGCGTGCCGTGGCAACGGGTGGTGAACGCCCGCGGCGCGATCAGCAGACGAGCCGACCCGCAGTTCGAGTGGATCCAGCGCACCCTTCTCGAGGAGGAGGGACTGCAGTTCGATGCGCGGGGCCAGGTCTCTCTGGCGCGTTATCGCTGGAGGCCGAGGCGTTCCGGGGTGGAGTAGCCCTCCGCTGCATCTCCATCACGACTCGGGGCGCGATGGTCATCTGGATACGGTTCGCCGCCTGGTGCCTCCGAGTTGTCCGTGCAAGACCATCTCCCACTGCGCCACGACCTCGTGATTGCAGTACCAGATGACTTCATGGCGCAAAGAGCGGCAAGGCACTGGCGCAACGGCGCTGACCCTATTACTAGAAATGCATGAGGCTCATTCATCTTTATAGGGCGCCCGGGGTGTCGGATGCCCGGAGGAACGCTCTCCTCCAGACGACCCGGCAGCTTGTCTCATCGGATATCGAGGACATCGATACCGAGTACTGCTTCAACATCGATGCCGCTGTCGGGCTGACGGCCGAAGAGTTCCGAATCCTCGCTTGGCTGCTCAGCGAGACCTTCGAGCCACAGCGGTTCGGCGCCGAGAGCTTCCTCGACGACGGCGGCCTGGTGCTCGAGGTGGGCCCGCGCATGAACTTCAGCACCGCCTGGTCCACCAACGCGGTTTCCATCTGTCATGCCTGCGGACTGGGGATGATCCGGCGGATCGAGCGTTCACGGCGCTACCTGATCAAGACGGCCTCGCCGCTGAGCGAGGAGCAGCGGTGGGCCTTTCTGGCGCAGGTGCACGACCGCATGACAGAGTGCCCCTACCCGGAGCCGCTGGAGAGCTTCGAGGCCGGGGTCGAGCCGGAGCCGACATTGGAGATTCCTCTTCTGGAGGAGGGACGAGCGGCGCTCGAGAGAGTGAACCGCGAGATGGGGCTCGCCTTCGACGATTGGGATCTCGACTACTACACGGACCTCTTCGTCAACAAGGTCGGCCGCAACCCCACTAACGTGGAGTGCTTCGACATCGCGCAGTCGAACAGCGAGCACTCGCGGCACTGGTTCTTCAAGGGGCGGCTGATCATCGATGGTGAGGAGGTCCCGAAGCATCTCATCGCGCTGATCCAGGAACCGCTGAACGCGAATCCGAACAACAGCGTCATCGCGTTCGAGGACAACTCGAGCGCGATCCGCGGCTATCCCATCCGGGCGATCGTGCCGGTGCGTCCCGGCGAGCCCGCGCCGTTCGTCGCGTCGGATCTCGACTACCACATCATCTTCACCGCCGAGACCCACAACTTCCCCAGCGGTGTGGCGCCGTTCCCGGGCGCCGAGACGGGGACAGGTGGCCGCCTCCGCGACGTGCACGCCACCGGGCGGGGGTCGCTTTACGTGGCCGGCACCGCGGCCTACTGCGTGGGCAATCTGCGCATCCCCGGCTACGAGCTTCCCTGGGAGGACCCCGGCTTCGCCTATCCCGGCAATCTGGCCTCGCCGCTCGAGATCGAGATCGAGGCGAGCAACGGAGCCTCCGACTACGGCAACAAATTCGGCGAGCCGGTCGTCCAGGGGTACACACGCTCCTTCGGCATGCGGCTCCCCAACGGCGAGCGCCGCGAGTGGATCAAGCCGATCATGTTCAGCGGCGGCATCGGCCAGATCGATGCCCGGCACACCGAGAAGGGGAGGCCGGAGACGGAGATGCTGGTGGTCAAGGTCGGTGGCCCGGCCTACCGGATCGGCATGGGCGGCGGCGCGGCGTCGAGCATGGTCCAGGGCGAGAACGTGGCGGAGCTCGACTTCAACGCGGTGCAGCGTGGCGACGCCGAGATGGAGCAGAAGCTCAACCGGGTCATACGCGCCTGCGTGGAACTCGGAGACCGCAACCCCATCGTCAGCATCCACGACCAGGGTGCCGGCGGCAACTGCAACGTGCTGAAGGAGATCGTCGACCCGGCGGGTGCGCGGATCGAGATCCGCGAGATCCCGCTCGGCGATGAAACCCTCTCGGTGCTGGAGATCTGGGGCGCCGAGTACCAGGAGAACGACGCGCTCCTCCTGCGGCCGGAGCATGCCGACCTGTTCGGCGCGATATGCCGGCGGGAAAAGGTACCATTCGCTTTCGTCGGGCGTGTGACGGGCGATGGGAAGGTCGTAGTCCACGATCGCGAGGACGGATCGACCCCGGTCAACCTCGATCTCGACGCCGTCCTCGGCCAGATGCCACAGAAGAAGTTCGAGTTCGAGCGGATCCCGCCGAAGCTGGAACCGTTGAAGCTGCCGGAGAGACTCACCGTGAAGGACGCGCTTGACCGGGTGCTGCGGCTTCTGTCCGTCGGATCGAAGCGCTTCCTCACCACCAAGGTCGACCGCAGCGTCACCGGGCTGATCGCGCAGCAACAGTGCGCGGGGCCACTCCAGGTCACGGTGGCGGATGTCGCCGTCATCGCCCAGAGCCACATCGGCACCACCGGCGCGGCGACCGCGATCGGCGAGCAGCCCATCAAGGGCTTGCTGGATACGGCGGCGATGGCGCGGATGGCCGTGGGCGAAGCGCTCACCAACCTGGTCTGGGCGCAGGTCAGCGCCCTCGAGGACGTCAGGTGCTCCGCCAACTGGATGTGGGCCGCCAAACTGCCGGGTGAGGGCGCGGCTCTCTACGATGCGGCGGTGGCCATGCGCGACATCATGCTGGAGCTGGGCATCGCGGTGGACGGCGGCAAGGACAGCATCTCCATGGCCGCCCACGCCCTGGATGGGTCGGGGGTGGACGAAATCGTAAAGGCGCCGGGCGAGCTCGTCATCTCGGCTTACGTCACGTGCCCCGACGTTACGAAGACGGTCACGCCGGACCTCAAGCTTCCTGGTAGCGGGCGGCTTCTGTACGTCGATCTAAGCAGCGGGAACCATCGCTTGGGCGGCTCGGCGCTGGCGCAGGTTTACGAGCAGATCGGCGATGAGTCGCCGGATGTCGAGGACGCTGGTCTACTGAAACGCGCCTTCAACGCGGTTCAGGAACTGATCAAGGCCGGGAAGGTGTCTGCGGGTCACGACCGCAGCGACGGTGGTCTCATCACGACGCTTCTCGAGATGGCCTTCGCCGGCAACTGCGGCATCGAAGTCAATCTCGAAGGCCCGACCGGTGTCGATCCGGTCTCTTTCCTCTTCTCGGAAGAGGCGGGTCTCGTCCTCGAAGTCGCCCCTGCGGATGAAGAGGCGGTCCTAGAGACCTTGCGGACGGCCGACGTTCCTCGGATGGCGATCGGTACCACGACCGGCGACACGGCGGTGACGATCCGCTACAGCGGGGCGGAGGTCTTGAGCGATGACGTTCGGGAGCTGAGGGACATTTGGGAGGAGACCAGCTTCCAACTGGATCGATTGCAGGCGAACCCCACGTGCGTCGCGGAGGAGAAGGCCGGACTACGTGATCGCACGGGCCCGAAGTTCAACCTGCCATACACGCCGAGGCCGACTCCGACGGCGATACTCGAGAGCACGAGCAAGATCCCCGTCGCCATCCTCCGCGAGGAGGGGAGCAACGGCGACCGCGAGATGAGTTCCGCGTTCTTCGCGGCCGGGTTCGAGCCCTGGGACGTGGTGATGTCGGACCTACTGAGCGGTCAAATCGACCTGGACCGATTCCGGGGCGTAGTCGCGGTGGGCGGCTTCAGCTTTGCCGACGTCCTCGACTCGGGCAAGGGTTGGGCCGGCGCGATCCGCTTCAACGAGGCCCTCTGGCGGCAGTTCCAAGAGTTCTACGATCGGCCCGACACCTTCAGCCTCGGCATCTGTAACGGCTGCCAGCTGCTCGCCCTGCTCGGCTGGGTGCCGTGGCAGGGTATTCCTGATGAGGAGCAGCCCCGCTTCATCCAGAACCGATCCGGCCGCTTCGAGTCGCGCTTCGCCGCTGTGCAGATCCAGAAGAGCCCGGCGATCATGCTGCAAGGCATGGAGGGCTCCACTCTCGGCATCTGGGTCGCCCACGGCGAAGGCCGTGCTTATTTCCCGGAGGTGGGCCTCCTCGAGCGCGTCGAGGAGGAAGGGCTCGCTCCGGTCCGCTTCGTGGATGACGAGGGCCGCATCAGTGAGGCCTACCCCTTCAACCCCAACGGCTCACCCCACGGCATCGCCGGCCTCTGCTCGCCTGACGGTCGCCACCTGGTGATGATGCCGCACCCGGAGCGCGCGTTCCTAAAATGGCAGTGGGGGTGGATGCCGGAGGAGTGGAAGCGCGATCTCGAGGCCTCACCCTGGCTGAAGATGTTCCAAAACGCCCGGAAGTGGTGTGAGGGGTAGTCAGTGTGTGGCGGCCTGCAGTCCCGCCACCGTCTATAACGCGAGAGAATGGTGCGAGGGCGCGGCTACCAGGTAGCCACGCTCGTGCCCTCGTTGCTCCTCCGCGGCTCCCATCGCATCTTTTGTCCCGTCCAAGCTAAGCGTACACACCTATCCCTGGAGGCATATGTCCCGTTTCAAGCCGCTGATTGTCGAGATCCACCACCGCTCCTTGTGGCAGGTGTTGCTGATCTACGCCGTCGCCTCCTGGGTCGTCTTCGAGGTCGTCCAGACAGTCACCGAGGGTCTCGGGCTGCCGCCGTGGTTTCCAGCTTTCGCGGCCTTGCTGTTGCTTGTTGGGCTCCCTCTCGTTCTGGCTATCGCGTTCGTGCAGGAGGGGGGTCCGGGAATGCGTAGAACCGACCCAACGCTCCTTCCCGGCGCTGGCGAGACCGCTGAAGTTGCTCGAACTCAACCAGGCGCGTCGGCTGCTCACATGGCGGAACGCGCTGGCCGGAGGAGTGCTCGCGCTGGCTCTTTGGGGAGTCGTAGCTACGGCTTGGTATGTGCTATATGGCGGAGCAACTGCACTCGAAGCCGTCGACAGAAAATCCGTCGCGGTATTGCCGTTC
>JAZGAL010000115.1:0-8461 GCA_036475815.1 Gemmatimonadota bacterium | reverse complement strand
TTTCTGGTGGCGTCGCTGGATCGAGCACTCCCTCTCGTTCAGGTGGATGACGTTGCCATGAGTGTCGGCCAGGATCTGAAACTCTATGTGGCGCGGGTTATCCAGAAACTTCTCAACATAGATCCTTGAATCGGAGAAGGCTGCCTGCGCCTCGCGCCGGGCAGCTTCCCAGGCCGACTCCAGATCCTCCTTCCGATCGACCCGGCGCATCCCCTTTCCGCCACCTCCGGCAGCGGCCTTGAGCAGCACGGGATAACCGATCTGCCGACACGCCTCTGCGGCAGCGTCCAGATCGTCCAGCACTTCCTTGGTGCCGGGAACAACGGACACACCGGCGTTCTCCATCGCCTTCCGGGCTTCCGTCTTGTCGCCCATGAGAGCGATCGTATCGGCGCTGGGTCCAACGAACCGGAGACCAGCCTCTTCGACAGCGCCCGCGAAGTCGGCGTTCTCGGCCAGGAAGCCGTAGCCGGGGTGGACAGCATCGCAGTCCGATCTCAGTGCCGCGTTCAGCAGACGCACGATAGACAGGTAGCTTTCCGCCGCCCGCGCCGGGCCAATCTCGTAGGCCTCATCGGCCAGCCAGACGTGCGGGGCCAATCGGTCGGCTTCCGAGTAGACGGCCACCGACTGGATGCCGAGCTCGCGGCAGGCGCGGATGACGCGCACCGCGATCTCACCGCGGTTGGCGACCAGGACCTTCTCGATCATCAGAGTGGGATGTTGCCGTGCTTACGCGGCGGGCTCGGCTCGCGCTTGTTGCGGACCATTCTCAGCGACTCGATCAAGCGCGGCCGCGTCTCACGCGGATCGATCACATCGTCCACGTAGCCGCGCGAAGCCGCGATGTACGGGTTAGCGAACTGCTCCTCGTACTCCTTGATCAGCTTGTCGGTTTCCGCCGCCGGGTCGTCGGCCGCTGCGATCCGCTGGCGGAACAGGATCTCGACGGCGCCCTTGGGTCCCATGACGGCGATTTCTGCCGTGGGCCAGGCAAAGTTGAAATCGCCGCGGATGTGTTTCGAGTTCATCACGTCGTAGGCACCGCCGTACGCCTTGCGCAGGATGACCGTCAGCTTGGGTACCGTGGCCTCGCAATACGCGTAGAGCAGCTTAGCGCCATGCTTGATGATGCCGCCGTGCTCCTGCGCAACGCCGGGAAGGAAGCCCGGCACATCCTCGAACGTGACGATCGGTATGTTGAAGGCGTCGCAGAAGCGGATGAAGCGCGCTGCTTTCATCGAGCTATCGATGTGAAGCACGCCGGCGAGCACCGCGGGCTGGTTGGCGATGACGCCGACCGTATGGCCGCCCAGGTGCGCGAAGCCGACCACGATGTTCTTCGCATAGCCGGCATGGACCTCGTAGAAGCTGCCCACGTCCACAACCCGGGAGATCACATCGTGCACATCGTACGGCTTGCTGGGACTGTCCGGGACGATGTCGAGAAGCTCCTCATCCATACGATCCGGCGGATCGTCGCCCGGTCCCATGGGCGGATCTTCCATATTATTCTGCGGGATGTACTTGAAGAGCTCGCGCACGTGCTCCAGGCAGGCGGGTTCGGATTCCTTGACGAAATGCGCGATCCCCGACGTCGTAGCGTGGATCTCCGCGCCGCCGAGATTCTCGAAATCGACCTCCTCGTGCGTCACTGTCTTCACCACGTCCGGTCCGGTGACGAACATGTACGAGAGGCCTTCGACCATGTAGATGAAGTCGGTGATGGCGGGTGAGTAAACGGCGCCACCGGCGCACGGTCCCAAGACGACGCTGATCTGGGGGACCACGCCCGACGCCTGCGTGTTGCGCCAGAACAGCTCCGCGTAGCCGCCTAGCGAACTGACGCCTTCCTGAATCCGCGCACCGCCCGAATCGTTGAGCCCGATAACCGGACACCCGGCCTTCATGGCCATGTCCATGATCTTGCAGATCTTCTCTGCATTCGCTGCGGAAAGCGACCCGCCGAATACCGTGAAGTCCTGCGAGAACACGAGCACGGAGCGGCCGTGGATGCGTCCTTGGCCGGTGACCACACCATCGCCCAGGTACTTCTTGTCGGCCAGGCCGAACTCCGTCGTGCGATGGGTGACATAGCGGTCGAACTCCCTGAACGATCCCTCATCCAGAAGCAGATCCAAGCGCTCGCGCGCAGTCAGCTTACCCTTTTCGTGCTGTGCCTTGATACGGGCTTCACCGCCGCCGAGCTCGGCTTGCGCCCGCAGCTCGGATAGCCGCTTCAGCTTTTCCTGCATCGTCATCAGTTGGATTCCCGGTCGTAGGTCATGCGGCCACTGCGCAATTCCTCGAAAGCCGGCACCAGCTCGCGGTCCTTCACGCCCAGCAGGAACGGCCGTCGCGTCACCGCCCCGTTCTCCACCGAGAAGACGCCCGTGGCGCCGGGCACGCTGCGAATCTCGTTGAACGCCCTGGCTATCGCCGAACGCCGCGGATACCCCCACGGGAGCGCCTCGAGGATCAGGTGGGTGGCATCGTAGGCCAGCGCCGGAACCAGGCTGTCGCCCAGCCCTTTCCGATATTTCCGCTCGTACATCTCCACGAATTCCGGCCAGCGAACCGAGGGACTGGAGCGGTCAAGAAAGGTGGAAATGATCGTGCCGTTGATGAAGCGCGGCTCGACGAGACGCAGCACCTTCGGGTCGGACCACTCAGCGTCGCCAAGCACCTGAATCCCGCGTAGACCGTAGAAAGAGAACTGCGGAGACAGTTGGATCACCGTCTCAGGCTCGCTCGCAGGAGCGTAGATCGCCTGTGGATGCGCCTCACCCAGAAACTGCAACGGCAACTGGAACGTGGCCGCCGTGTCCTCGTAGGCGATCGACGCCACGATCTCGCCGCCCCTGGCGCGCACCGCGTCCGCAAACGCCGCCAGCTGAGTCCTTCCCTCCCGCGTGTTCGGATACAGAACCCCGAAGCGCTGCAGTCGCAGATCGCGCACCGCGAACGCGGCCAGCGCCCGCGCGCCCCGGGTCACTCTCTCGATCGTGCTCCAAAGGGAGAAGGTGTTTCGCTCGAAGGAGAAATTCTCCAGCGCCGTGGGGCTAACGATCAGCAGGTCCCGTTCACGACGCTCTCGCGCAGCCACCTCGAGACCCTCGGTGCGCAGCGGGCCGACGATGGCAACGGCGCCCAGCCGCTCCAGCTCCCGTACCAGCTCACCGTCACGCTCGTACCGATCGGCGTCATCCCGGACGATCAACGTCACCTTGTCCAGGTGGCGGTCGTTGTATTCCTCGATGGCCAGCCGGATGCCTTCCTCCGCCTGCTGACCATACGCGGACAGCGGTCCACTCAGTGGAAGGATCGCACCGATTATCGGCCGCCACTGGGCCGTCTCCACTTCGCCCGATGCGATCGCCTCTGCACGGTCCCGCTCCGGTTCTAGCGGACTCATCGCCAGAACCTGCCGCGCCACCTCGCGACCTCCTTCGCTGTGCCCGGCAGCCAGGAGCAGCGATGCTCGTTCGATCTCGAACACCGAGAGCAACGGCTGATCGGAAGGCCAGCGCTCGGTAACCGCTTCGATATCACCTATGCCGAGGTCCGACACCACCAGGCGCGCCAGTTGCGCAGCCTCCGCCCGCTCGCCTCCCAGATCGACAGGTGTGGCCAGCAGACTATCCGCAGCTTCCACCGCCCGGCCCTCCACGTAGAGAGTCCGCGCAATCAGGACCAGACCCGGCGCGCGATGGGGGTCGGAGGCGCGGTAGAAGGTGAGATAACGGGACGCCTTGTAGCGGGCCTGATCGGGCTCATTCAGCTGGAAAGAGGCCTGGGCCGACAGGAGCAAGCCCGGTCCCGCCCAGCTCGTGCTGCCGTAGGCGGCCACCAGGTTATTCGCAAGCGATTCGGCCGCCAGGTAGTTGCTCGCCTCGAACTGATCCTCGGCCCGTCGATACTCCTCGGCAGCGGCTCGCTCTCGGGCCCTCATGTCCGGATCGAGCGATTCCGACGAAGGACCCGCGGCGCCCGGCGAGCCGGCACACGTAAGTCCGAACCCAGCGGTCGCCAGCGCGGCCGCCCCCACGATTCGCCACGTCCACTTCTTCATCTTGATTCGGTCCATCGATTGGATCTTAGATCAACTGCGGGCTGCGGGAAAGACCACCGCTCCGCCCACTACCGCACCCCAAATTTCCCGACATATAAAACATGAGGGGGCGGAACGCTCCGCCCCCTCGAACCGCGGCTAACAGCATATGAGCGGTGGCTCTCAGTCCTTCTTTTCCTCCTCTTCGGAGGACTCCTCGCCAGGCTCCTCAACTTCCTCAGCTCGCGCTTCGACCTCGGCCGCCGCGTCGGGCTCTACTTCGGTCTCCGCCTTAGCCGCTTCCGCCTCTACCGTCTCGGCTTCAACGGCCTCAGCCTCTACCGTCTCGGCCTCAACGGCCTCGGCCTCAACGGCCTCACCCTCCACCGTCTCGGCGGGCGCTTCACCCTCGGCGGCCTCGACCTCTTCTTCAAGGGGGCGCTCCGGTTCAGGCGGGCGCTCCGGCGGCGCCGTGACCTGAAGGACAATGCGGCGGTTGATCGGGTCAGACTCCATCACCTTCATCTGAAGCAGGTCGCCCTCTCTCACGACCTCGTCGGGGCTCTGAATCTCACGGTCCTCCACGATCTGCGAGACCGGAACGAACCCCTCCACATCGTTGCCGAGATCGACCACGACCCCCTTGTCCAGCAGACGGACCGCCTTGCCGGTCGTCTCGGTCCCCGGCGCGTACGTCTGCGCCAGCGTGTACCAGGGATCATCCTCGGCCTGTTTGAGGCCCAGCGAGATCCGCTTCTGGTCCACATCGATGCTCAGCGAGACGACTTCGACGTCATCTCCCTTCTTGAGCACTTCCGACGGATGCTGGATCCGCCTCGTCCAACTCATGTCCGACACGTGGACGAGCCCGTCAATCCCGGGCTCCACCTCCACGAAAGCACCGAAGGACGTCAGGTTGCGAACCTTGCCGCGGATGCGCGTTCCCGGAGGGTACTTCTCCGGCAGGCTGAGCCACGGATCCTCTTCCGCCTGCTTCATGCCCAGAGAGATCTTCTCTTCCTCGGGATCGACGCGAAGCACGACAGCCTCGATCTCGTCGCTTATCGATAGAAGCTGGGAAGGATGGCGAACGTTACGCGTCCAGCTCATCTCCGAGATGTGCACCAGGCCCTCCACGCCACGTTCCAGCTCGACGAACGCGCCGTAATTGGTGATGGAGACGACCTTGCCACGCACGCGCGCGCCGACCGGATACCTCTGCTCCACGTCCTTCCAAGGATGCGGTTCGAGCTGCTTGAGGCCCAGGGAGATGCGCTCACGGTCCCAATCGATGTCGAGGATCTTCACCTCGATCTCTTCACCGATGTTGCAGATCTCGCTCGGGTGACCCACACGACCCCAGGACATATCGGTGATATGCAACAGTCCGTCCATGCCGCCGAGGTCGATGAAGGCGCCGAAGTCGGTGATGTTCTTGATTAGGCCTTTGCGGAGCTGACCAACCTCCAGTTCCGTCTTCAACTGCTCGCGCTTCTCGCCACGTTCCTGCTCGAGGATCACGCGGCGCGACACCACGATGTTGCGGCGCCGCTTGTTGAGCTTCAGGATCTTGAAGTCGAACTCCTGACCCACCAGCTCATCGACGTTCGGCACGCGGCGCAACGCCACCTGCGAACCGGGCAGGAACGCATCCACACCCATGATGTCGACGGTGACGCCGCCCTTCACCTTCTTCTTGATGGTGCCGCGTATCGGCTCGTCGGCGTCGAAGGATTCCTTGATCTGCTCCCACACCCGCAGGAAGTCGGCTTTCTTCTTAGAGAGGACGACTATGCCTTCCTGGTCCTCCAACTTCTCGAGAAAGACCTCGACTTCCTGACCCGGTTGCACTTCTTCCGGGCTTCGGAACTCGTTCAGCGGCACCGAACCCTCGGACTTGAACCCCAGATCGAGGATCGCCGCCGAGTCCGTCACCCGCAGGACCGTCGCTTTCACGATTTCACCCTCTTCGATGTTCTTGAGGGTGTCTTCGTACATGGCAAGCATATCCTCGTACTCTTCGTCCGAGTACTCCTCCTCCTCGAACAGAGCCCGGCGCGCACTCAGCCCGTTCCCTTTGGGCCGCTCTTTTTCTTTGATCGTTTCCGGTTCGGTAGGCTTCGATGGTGCTGCCGACGCTTCAGCCGCAGCTGCGGCTTCGCCCGCTTCCGTCGGCGCATCGACCTGCTGGGGAATGTCGGCTGTGGTCTCCGCTTCGGCCGAGGTCGTGACCTCGCTGTTGTCTTTTGTCATCAGGTTTGAAAGTCTCGCCGTGGCCCGGACCGGCGACCCCACAACTCTTAGGTCCAATGAAAAATGGGCGCAAGCATATACCCCGGCGGCAATGACCGGACCTGCAACTTCTTCCGCCACAGGGACTAAAGCTGCACCCCGAGATTAAAGGGGCAATCTACCCCGCCGCTTCAAGCCGTGTCAAGGAGCCGCGCCGCCGCCGCCACAACCCGCTCCACTTGCTCCTCAAAGCTCAGATGCGTCGTATCGATCACCATCGCGTCCTCCGCCCTGCGCAGCGGTGACACATCGCGCCCCGAGTCGGCCGCATCACGGGCCACAAGCCGACGCCTCTCAGCCCGCACTCTCTGGCGTGTGACCCTCTCACCCCGCTGCAGCAGGCGACGTTGCGCTCGCTCCTCCGGCTCGGCCTGCATGAAGACCTTGAGCTCGGCCTCGGGGAATACCACGGTACCCATGTCCCGCCCTTCGCAGACGATGCCGCCGGCGTAATCCGCGGCCAAACGGCGGAGAATTTCGTCGACGCGGCGCCGGATCACCGGGAACACGGAGACCTTGGACGCGCAGGCGGAAACTGCGGGCGACCTGAGCTCCTCGTTCAGCCGCCGCCCGTCGAGTACGACCACGACCCCCCCCGCGCCCCCCGCGCCCCCCGCCTCCACTTCCGCGGCGACATTCTGAGCCGCCAGCTCCGGGATCCGCTCCGCAGGAACCACACCCGCAGGGCTGGCCCAGCCGTGACGGCCGGCAGCCACGCCGAACGCACGGTACAGCGCACCCGAGTCCAGATGCAGGAATCCGAGGCGCCGCGCCACCTCCTGTGCCGTCGTACTCTTGCCGGAACCCGCCGTGCCGTCGATAGCGATGATCATCGGGCCTCCGTCTGCTCAACCACTCGCGCCAGCTCGTCCCAGAAGCCGGGATACGATACTTCCACGCTGGCCCGGTCGTCGATATCTATGTCGTTGGCGTCCAAAGCCCCCAGCGCACCGAACGCCATCGCGATGCGATGATCACCTTCAGTCGTCACGTGGCCGGAGAGCGCCGCCCATGTCCCTTCTATCTCCAGTCCGTCAGGCAACTCTGTGTTAGGCACACCCACTGCGGACAGGTTGCGACACAAGTTAGCGATTCGGTCGCTCTCTTTCACCCTCAGCTCTGTGGCGCCCCGTATGCGCGTCGATCCCTCCGCCCGCGCCGCCACGATGGCGAGCACAGGGATCTCATCCAGAAGCGTGGGCAGCCACTCCGGCGGGACCTCGATCCCGCGTAGAGCCGACGGGCGGGCCACGATCTCACCCACCGGCTCTCCTGCCCGCTCGCCGCCGCTGGTGCGAGTCTCGACCGAGGCGCCCATCGCCTCCAGAACCCTGAGCAAGCCGGTTCGTCGACCGTTGAGACCGACGCCTTCGATGCGTACCCCATCCCCGCAGCCACCCAGCACGGCCAGGGCGAGCCAGAAGGCTGCGGACGAGAAATCACCGGGTACGGTCGTATCGAGAGGCAGGAGCGGACGTGCCGCCGGCTCGAACCGCACACGAAAGCCTTCAGCCAACAACTCCGTTTCCACACGAGCCCCCATCGCGCGAAGCATGCGTTCCGTGTGGTCCCTTGACGGGCCCGGCTCACTGATCGTCGCCGGCACACCCGCCGCAAGCCCGGCCAGCAGCAGCGCGCTTTTGACCTGGGCGCTTGCGACTTCGCTCTTGTGCTCGATGGGCCGCAACGCGCCGCCCATCAGCTGCAGCGGAAGTCGGCCCGGCTCGCCTCGCTCTCGAAATTCGGCGCCGGCTGCGCTTAGAGGGTCCATGACACGAGCCATGGGACGCCTCCTCAGTGACGCGTCCCCATCCAACGCGGCCGCGATCGAATGGCCTGCCATGAGCCCTAGCAGCAGCCGGGCGGTCGTCCCGCTGTTCCCGCAGTCAATGACCTTGCCCGGCGACCGCAGTTCCACCGGCCCCGACAGTTCCAGATACTCGTCGGCTCCGGGTACGCGCGACGACTCCACGCCGAGAGCCCGCATCGCCGCGGCGGTCGACCTCACATCCGCGCCTGTAGCAAGGCCCCGAATGCGGCTCGTGCCGTCAGCCAGCGGTGCCAGCATTAAGGCGCGGTGAGAGATGGACTTGTCGCCAGGTACTCTCAGGGTGATCA
>JAZGAL010000114.1:0-14461 GCA_036475815.1 Gemmatimonadota bacterium | reverse complement strand
CCGCCAACTACCTCATCGAGGTGAGCTCGGGATTCCTGACGCCGGTCATCCTGCCGGCGCTCTTTCTCGTCCTCTGCATGGTGATCGCTTTCTCGACCGGCACCTCGTGGGGCACCTACGCGGTCGTCTTCCCCATCGCTATGCCTCTCGCCTACTCCATCAGCCAGGACCCACTCTTTCTGACGCTGTGCTTCGGCGCGGTGACCGGCGGCAGCGTGTTCGGCGACCAGTGCTCGCCCATCTCGGACACGACGATCCTGTCATCGCTGGCCACCGGCTCCGATCTGATGGACCATGTCTATACGCAGATCCCACTCGCGGTCACCGCCGCCGGGCTGGCCGCGCTGCTCTACACGCTACTGGCCGCGTTCGCCCTGCAATGAAATAGACGAAGAGAGGGCACCGCCTGAGCCTCGATCGCACTCCCCACCGCGAAGGGAGGGGCTCATGCCGTGCCCGATCAGCCCCCGGGCGAAGACGTCGGACCCTCCAGGATACCGCGCCTCAGCTCGAGCTGGCTCGCGCTGGCGTCCGCCAGCGGTGAGAGCTGGTGCTGGTAAGTGGTGCGCGTACGCACGTTCACTTCCCTCGATATCTCCTGGCCGCCGCGCTGGTAGACAACGCTGATGGGAGCGCCGGCCGAGTCGCTGTAGACGTGAACGAAATCGTCGCCCCAGTCGTTGCCGCTGACCTCCACAACGCCCACGCGCGACAGAAAGTCGTTCACACGCAGACCTGCGGCCGCCGCGGCGCTGCCCGGGACGACCCGGCGGACCAGCATGCGACCGTCACGCGTTGATGCGACCTGCACGCCGAAGAACGGCTCGACGATCGTGTCGGTGTTGAAGCTCAGCCCGGCCAGTGCCAGGACTTCCTGGTAGGGATAAGGCTCGCGGCCGTCGACGTAGTTGCGGTAGAACTGCTCCGCCGCCTCCCGGCCGACATATTCGCCGACATAACTCACGAAATCGTCGCTGGTGAAGCCGCGACCCCGCAGGTAGTGCTCGCTGTACAGCCTGGCCATCACATCGTCCAGACTGTTCCGGTTGTTCGTCGCATGGCGGATCTCGATGTCGAGCAGCAGGCCGAGGATCGCGCCGGCATCGTAATACATGTAGCGGTCGATGAACTCCGGGTCGATCCAGGTGTTGATGCTGGCGTCCTCCACCGCCTCGCGGGCCGGCAGCGCCTCGGTCTGCAGGATCCAGTCGCGGACCGCCACCAGAAACTCGCTCTCGCCCCACAGCCCGGCCCGCGTCAGCACCACGTGTGCGTAGTAGTCGGTGATCCCCTCCGAGACCCAGAGCAGCGGCGTGTACTGCTGCCGATCGTAATCGTAGGGCCACATCGCCGCCGGCCGGATCCGCTTCACGTTCCAGGCGTGGTAGTACTCATGAGACAACAGGCCGTAGAAGAACTGGCGGAAGGTGAACCGCGGGTTTTGAAAGGCGATGGCTGGAATGATGTCAAGATGCGAGTCCGCGTGCTCGAGACCACCGGCGAAGGTTATCTGACCCTCCTCGAGATAGACTAACACGGTATAGCGATCGTACGGGGGTCCGCCGAAGAGATCGTGGAGGACCTCGGCTATCTTGGCCAGCGCCTCCAGCGACATCTCTCGCGCCGGCGTTCTACTGTCATCGAAGTACGCCGCGGGATAGACCGCCATGCGAATCCAGCGGTCATCGACCAACACGCTGTCGATGGCGAAGTGCCCGACGAACGTCGGGTTGTCCACCAGCTCGTGATAGTCGCTCGCCAGATAGACGCCTGGTTCCTCTCCGTCCGCCAGCTCCGTGGCCACCTTCCAGCCCTCGGGCAAATCGAACTCCACACGCGCCGGGAAGTCGTATCGCCCCTCCGGATAAACGAAGATGTTGGTGCCGTTGAAGAAGCCGAAGTCGTCCTTCAGCAGGCTGCCGCTGAGGTTGAGCGTGTCCGCCCAGAAGTCGAACGCGACCCGGACCTTCGTCGTCCCCCTCGAGGAGATGCGCCAGGTGTTTCCGTCCAGCTTGTCCCAGCGAAGCGAAGACCCGTCATCGCCGCTCGCCTGGAAGTGGCGGACCCAGCGGGCGTAGTCTTCCAGCTCGTAGTGGCCGGGTGTCCAGGCGGGCAGCGACACGTAGGTCGTGTCGCCGGCGGCCGGCAGCTCAGCTTCAACGTGATAGAGCCGGCTGCTGGGATCCGCGACGCTGACCACATATCTCAGCGGTTCCTGCGCCTGTCCGGCGACCGCGCTCAACGCCGTCAGGACCCCTACGATCGCCAGCTGCCAGAGCTTCATCGATTGTTTTCCCCTTTCAGGCCGGCCGCTACCGGGCCGGCGGCCGGGCACGGGCTTCACCAACTTAGGAAACCGTCAACCCTTTTCAATTGCCAATGGAGAGATTGGCGGCTTATTGTACCCCACGTGCCCACATCCGTGAAAGCAAGGTTGATCCCCAATCCATCTACCATTGGAGGTTCCTGATGGTTCGGCCACTTCTGATGCCCCTGGCTGTCGCCCTGTGCGCTTCTCTGCCGTCGGTCTCCCCGGCTTTCTCCCAGCAGCCGGAATACGGGACGACACGAATCGGCGACGGCGTCTACCTGTTCCGCTATCAATCCCACAACGCCATGTTCGTGGTCACAGGCGAGGGGGTGATCGCCTTCGATCCGATCTCTGCGGAGGCAGCACGCATCTACCGGGAAGAGGTCGCCCGGGTGACCTCGGAGCCGATCCGTGCTATCGTCTACAGCCACCACCACGCGGACCATATCACCGGCGCCGCCGAGCTCGCCCCGGATGTCCCGATCTACGCCCACGCTCGGTGCTACGAGCTTCTCGCGGCCGAACCGGGCGCCGACATACCGCTTCCCAACCGCACGTTCACCGATGCGATGACGCTCCGCGTGGGCGGAAAGGTACTCAACCTGGTCTATCTCGGTCGAAACCATAGCGACAACTCGATCGTCGCTTTCCTGCCGGATCAGCGGATCATCTTCGCCGTCGACTTCGTCTCCAACGACCGCGTCGGCTACCGCGACCTCCCCGGCTTCTACTTTCCCGACCTTTGGGAGTCTCTCGAGCGCCTGCAGCAGCTCGACTACCACACCGCGATGTTCGGACACGGTGAGCCGGGCACGAAAGCCGACGTGTACGAGCAGATCAACTACTGGACCGACCTGCGCCGAGCGATCGAGTCGATGATTCAGGCCGGGCTGTCGGAAGACGAGGCAGTCGACTCGATCGAGCTGCCTGCCTACGAAGACTGGGGAGGTTACGAAGACTGGTTCAAGATGAACGCCCGCACCGTCTATCGGTACTACGCAGCTGACGAGTGAGGTGGACCCTATAGCTTGATCGAGCCGTGCAACAATGGCCCATGTCAGTCTTCGCAATCTGACCAAGGAGTTCGACGAGACCGTCGCCGTCGCCGACCTGAACCTGGAAGTCGAGGACGGCGAGTTCGTCGTGCTCGTCGGCCCGTCAGGTTCCGGGAAAACAACGGCGCTGCGGCTGGTCGCCGGACTCGAGCAACCCACCCGGGGCTCGATACTGATCGCGGACCGCGATGTGACCGACGTGCCGCCGCGGGACCGCGATATCGCGATGGTCTTCCAGAACTACGCCCTCTACCCACACATGACCGCGTACCAGAACATGGCCTTCGGCCTGGAGGTGCGCGGGCACAGCAAGCAGGAGATCGGCGAGCGCGTGAGTGAAGCGGCGGAGATTCTGGGGATTGGCGATCTGCTTCACCGGCGGCCCGGCCAGCTCTCGGGCGGCCAGCAGCAGCGCACAGCGCTAGGCCGCTCCATCGTCAGGCAACCGCAGGTGTTCCTCTTCGACGAGCCGCTCTCCAATCTCGATGCCGGCCTCAGGGTCGGGATGCGGGCGGAGCTCTCGCAGCTCCACCGGCGACTGAATGCCACGATCATCTACGTCACCCACGACCAGGTCGAAGCGATGACCATGGGGCAACGCATCGCCGTCATGGACCAGGGTCGACTGCAACAGTGCGCTGGACCTCTCGAGGTCTACCGCAAACCCGCCAACCTGTTCGTGGCAGGATTCATCGGCTCGCCGTCCATCAACTTTTTCGAGGGCGAGCTGAAGAGCGCCGGTGATGCCTGGCAGTTTCGGGGAGATGGCTTCGAGCTGCGGGTACCGTGCGCCGGGCCGCCGCCAGCCGGCCCGGCTACGCTCGGGGTACGACCGGAGGACCTGCAGCTCACTTCCGGCGACAGTACCTTCAGCGCGGTCGTGCGTGTGGTCGAGCCCATCGGCAGCGAGATGTACATCCACGTGGCGATGGCGGACGGGGCGGGCCTGGTCGTGCGCACGTCGGCCGACACACAGGTGGGGGTGGATGACAGCGTGGGCATCGAGATCCCGCCCGCCAAGGTCCACCTATTCCGCAACGACACCGGGGAGCGAATCGGTCCATGACGCCGCTGCGGCGTATCGCCCGCCTCCTTTCCCTGGCGCTGGCACTGGTCACGGCAGCGGGTTGCGCTGGCGATGAGGGCAACGAGACGGTGCTCCGCGTCATGGCCTGGGCGGGCCCCGAGGAACGTGAGATCGAGCAGCGGATACTGGATCAGTTCCGCGAGGAACATCCCAACATCCGTATCGAGTACGAGTCGATCTCGGCGAACTATCGCGAACGCCTTCTCACCTCGATCGTCGCCGGCTCGCCGCCGGACGTCGCGCTTCTGGACAACGGCTCGCTCGGCGCCGCCCCCTTCATCGCGCGCGGCCTGCTGGTCAACGTGGCCACGTATCTCGACCGCATCGGCGTCGACACTTCCGCCTACTATCCGGAGGTCCTGAACATCTTCCGGCGGCCCGGTGGGCTATACGCTTTCCCCAAGGACTTCAATCCCATCGTCGTCTACCTGAACAAGGATCTCTTTGAGGAAGCCGGCGTTGCCCTACCGGACCAGGACTGGACCTGGGACGACTTCGAGAGGATCGCGAAGCAGCTCACGCGCGACCTGGACGGCGACGGCCGCAACGAGACTTTCGGCACACAGGTGCGCCGCGTCTTCTACCTCTGGCAGCCGTGGGTGTGGGCGGCGGGCGGCGACGTGTTGAGCCCCGACGGGCGCCAGGCCACCGGCTATCTGAACAGTCCGCAGACGGAGGCCGCCATCAAGTTTCTGATCGACCTCGTCAAGGTCCATCGGGTCGTGCCCAGCGTCGACGTGCAGCGCCAGGCCTCCGGGATGGAGCGCAACTTCTTCCTGACCGGCCGGATCGGGATGGTGATGAGCGGGCACTGGTGGCTGCCCAGCATCCGCCCCTACATCGACGAGGGGAAGGTCAACATCGCGGTGGCGCCGCTGCCCCGCTATGAGGACAGGGATCCGGTGACCGTGATCTACGCGGCCGGTTGGGCCGTGCCGTACAACACGCGCCACAAGAAGCTCGCCGTCGAGCTGGCCGCCTACCTCTCGTCGCCGCAGGCGCAGCGCCTGCGCGCCCGCTACGGCCTGGCCTTACCATCGCTGCGTGCCGTCCACGAGCAAACGGTGGCCGAGGACCGCTACGGACTGGAAGATGTATTCCTCTTCGCCGCGCGCCACGGGCGCATGTCGTGGGGTTCCACCGTAGAGGATTGGGCGCACGTCGAAGTGCAGATGCCGGACATCTTCGACCGCGTGATCTTCGCGGACGAACCCATCCACCAGGTCACCACCGACATCGCTGAGCGCATCGATGAGATCCTGGCGGCATCCGGAAGCGGGGGTTGAGCCTTCAAGCATGAGCCTGCGCAACGCGTTCCTCCTGCTGATCGCCGGACCGGCCATGGCTTTCGCGCTGGGCGGGAGCTACGCGGCGCAGCGCAGTCGCGCAGCCCTCAGACCGGAGCTGGACCGGCATGCTGCCGCTCGAGCGGGCGAGCGGGTGCGCCTCGAGCGACAGCGACTGCAGCAGCGGCTGGGCGGCTCGCGCGAGCAGCTCGCCGACCTCATGCTGGAGCTCGCCATCGAGCGGTTCACCGTCTACGACGAGTATGGCGAAGTCGGCACTTTCCCGGTGGACTCCGCTCCCGTACCGCTCCGAATCGAGCCCGCCCATGGCGAAGCGATGTTGGCGGCGGCGCGGCGCGGACACACGGTAGTCGACCTGGCCCAGTTCGAGGGTCGTTCTCTGTGGCTCGCCTACGTTCCCCTCCCTTCAGCTCTCGCGGCGGTTCTGCTAACGCCTGACAGGCGGTTCGCCGATCGCTTCCGGGACGCTACCGGTTACGAGCCGGCGCTCTACTACGACGGCGCTCGCATCCCGCCCGCCGAAGGCGACTGGCCGCACGAGCTGCGCGTATCGCTGCGTGACTCGCTCGCCGATTTCGACCGACCGCTGAGCACACGCCTGGCGGGCACGACGGTCGCCGTTGCGCCGCTCAAGGATTTCGATGATTGGGACATGATCGGCGCGGTAGCGGTGAGACCCAGCGACATGGCACCTTCTGTGCCCGCCGTGCCGCTGCTGCCCACGGTCGCGCTCATCATCGCGACGGTGCTGGCCGTGCTCGTTCTGTGGGATCTGGGAACTTCACCCGGCGGGCGGCAGCGCCGACTGCGCCGCGGTCTGGCTCTCGCTCTCCTTCCAACCGCGCTCGCCGCGGCCTGGCTTGCAGCGTCGGACGCCCGCATTTCCGCCCGGGCTACCGATGCCCTGTTGCAGCTCAGCGCCGATGTCGTAACGACGATCGACGATGCGGCCTCGCTTTCAGCCGGCCAACTCGCCGCGCTCACTGGCACGGACGTCGTCGTCATACGGGCCGACTCGATCGCCGGCACCACCGTTGGGCTCAGCGCCGCTTCGCTTGCCGGGCTCGACGCGCCGGCGGGCCGGCTCCGGGTCGCCGGGCGGCGGCTGGCCTACCGGACCCTGGACTTCGCCGGCGACGTGCGGCTCGTACTGTTGACCGCGCCGTGGGAAGACTCACGCAAGGCCGCCCTCTTCCAGCTCGCCGGCCTCTACGGGCTGCTGGCCACCGGCGTGCTCATTTTCGCCAGCCTCGTGTTCGCCGCCGGAAGCAAGATGGAGCTCCGCGAGGCGCTGGCCGCCTGGTCTTTCGTCGCGCCGTCGCTCATCGTGTTGCTGCTCTTTTCTGCGGGGCCGCTCCTGTTCGCGTTCTACCTGAGCTTCCACGGTTGGAACCTGCTGGAGCCGGCCAAGCCGTTCGTCGGGCTGCAGCACTATGTCGAGCTGGCCGGCGACCGTCTCTTCTGGAACGCGGCGAAGAACACGGCCATCTACGCGCTCTACGTGCCGGCGACGATGGTGTGCGCCCTGGCCGCAGCGATGCTTCTCAATCGCTCGATCAAAGGCGTGGCTTTGCTGCGGGCTGTTTTCTTCCTGCCGTACATCACCAGCTTCGTCGCCATCTCGATCGTCTGGCAATGGATGTACGACCCGGACTTCGGGATCTTCAACTGGGCGCTCGGGTTGATCGGGCTCGGACCCTATACGTGGCTCAACAGCCCGTCCACCGCGTTGCCGGCGCTGATCATCATGGCCGTCTGGATCCACATCGGCTTCCAGATGATCATCTTCCTGGCGGGCCTGCAGGCGATACCGAACGAGTTCTACGAGGCCGCGATGATCGACGGCGCCGGTCCCTGGCGGCGGTTCCGCAAGATCACGCTGCCGCTGTTGCGTCCCACGACCTTCTTCGTGCTGGTCACATCGATCATCGGCTCCTTCCAGGTCTTCACCTTCGTCTACGTGATGACGGAAGGCGGCCCACTCCACGCCACCGATGTGATCGTCTATCACATTTACCAGAACGCCTGGCAGTTCCTGCGCATGGGCTACGCATCCGCGATGAGCTGGGTGCTCTTCGCCGTGATCTTCGCGATCACGCTGCTGCAGTTCAGGCTATTGGGCCGAAAGATGGCGCCGAGTTGATGAACGCTACGGGGACGAGCGCGACCGCGCGTCGCCGCGCTGGCAACGCCTTCACCTACGGGCTGGCGATCGCGCTGGGGATCTCGATGCTCATCCCCTTCTTGTGGATGCTCTCCACCTCTCTGATGGACGAGTTCGAGGTCTACGGGTATCCGCCGCGCCTGCTTCCCAGCGACCCGGTGTGGAGCAACTACCCGAACGCGCTCACGGCGGCGCCGTTCGGACGCTTCTTCCTCAACTCGGCGATCATGTCGCTGTTCATCGTGGCCGGCCACCTGTTCACGGCTGCTACCGCAGGCTACGCCTTCGCGCGGCTTCGCTTTCCCGGCCGCGACCGCGTCTTCATCCTCTTCCTCGCCAACCTGATGGTCCCGGTCATCGTGCTCCTGATCCCGCGCTTCCTACTGGTGAGCGCGCTGGGTTGGGTGGACACCTACATGGGCCTCATCATCACCGAGCTGGTGAGCGTCTGGGGAATCTTCCTCATGCGCCAGTACTTCCTCTCGATACCCCGGGACCTGGAGGATGCCGCCCGCATCGACGGCGCCAACGAATGGCAGGTCTTCTGGAGGGTGGCGGTGCCGCTGGCGAAGCCGGCCCTGGCGACCGTCGCGCTCTTCTCATTCGTCGAGACGTGGAAGAGCTTCCTCTGGCCGCTCATCGTCACCCGCTCGATGTCCATGCGGCCGGTAGAGGTGGGGATCGCCGCCTTCCACGGCCTCTACATCAGCAACTGGCCGTTCCAGATGGCCGCAGCGGTCACAGCCGTGATCCCGATCCTGATCCTCTTCCTCTTCACGCAGCGCTACTTCGTGCGCGGGATTCAGCTGGCGGGGCTCAAGGGATGACGAGCGAGCGGGCGAATTGTTCTGCGTCCCGCCGTAATATGCCTCGACTCAATGGGCTAGCGTGACCCCAGTCTCACGTAATTCGCCACAGCCAGCTCGAACTTCTCTCCCACCATCTCCACCGTCACCCGCCCCATACCATCCGCCCTATACTCCATCGTTATCGGATAGTCCTCGCCGGGGACGCGCGCGTAACCGTCGACGATAAGGTCTTCGTATTTCCGATAGGGGCCACTCCGCTTCGGGTTGGTGTAGCCGTACAATCCGACCACCGGGGTCTCCAGCGCCCGGGAGATGTGCAACGGGCCGGTGTCGGGACTCACGAGGACACCGCTGCCGTCGATCAGGTAGACCAGGCGGCGCAGGTTATCGCCGAGCGCATCGAGCGGCTGCGCGCGAGTGAGTCGGATCACCTCGGCGGCCGCCGCTCTCTCTCCCGCAGACGGCCCGCCGATGATGACGGCTCGAAAGCCGAAGTCGCCTTCGATCGTCTCCAGCAGGCGCGCGTAGCGCTCCGGAGGCCAATCCTTCCCTGGCTTGCTGCTACCCAGCACAACCGTGCACACCGGCCTGTCGATCCTCTCGAAAAATCGGCGCTGCTCCTCCCGCTCCTCATCCGTGATGACGATCCCCCACTCCGGCGGATCGTGCTCGACACCGAGATGGTCGAGAAACTCGAAGTACTGGTCCTGGACGTGCTGGTTCGCGTGCGGCGGGATCCTGTCAGTAGTGAACAGCCAGTTGAGATCGCGGGCGCGTCTCCTGTCGAAGCCTAGCTTCACCGGGGCACGCGTGAACCAGGTGAGCAGCCCCGCCTTGAGGTATACCTGCAGATCGATCACCAGATCGAACCGATGGCGGCGCAACTCGCGTCGCGTGCCGGCGAAGCTGCCCAGCCCCGCAAGTCCACGGCGCCGGGGAAAGATGATGAACTCGTCGATGGCGGGGTGATTGTAGACGAGCTTGTGAGGCAGCGGCTGGATCACCCAGCTGAGCTTCATCCCCGGGACGGCACGGCGCAGCGCGTTCGCCACCGGCAGCACGTGCACCGCGTCCCCGATGGCGCTCAACATGATGATCGCGACGCGCGGATTCGGGACCGTGAGCTCAGGTCTGGGCACGCTGGCTCCCCGCACTCAGATAGCGGGCGACCGCAAGCTCCACTTTCTCGAGCACGTCATCCACGGAGATGAGCTCCATGCGACCCAGGCGATAGCCCGGTCGCGCCGGATGGATCCGTTCCAGGGGCCCGCTGTACGGCTGCCCGGTTGCCTCGTAATTGTAGCGGTCGATGGTCAGATCCTCATAGGCGCCGTACGGGCCTGCCCGCCGCGGATCCGTGTGGCCGTAAAGCCCGATCACCGGTGTCTCCAGCGCCCGAGCGATATGAAGAGGGCCCGTATCCGGTCCGATCACCAGGTCGCAGCCGTCGATCAGATACATCAGGCGTCGTAGGTCGTCACCCAGCGCCCACACAATATTCGCTTCGGCGCGCTCCTCCACCTCCCGGGCTCGCTGTTGTTCGCGAGGGCCAGGCCCGCCCAACAGCACAACCTGAAATCCGAAGTCGCGCTCCAGCGCCGTCGCCGCTTCCGCGAACCGTTGCGTGTGCCATTCCCTATGCTGGATCGCCGGCGTCGCGACAATCCCCACCACACGCCCGGCATCGAGCCCGCCGAAGAACTCCGATTGCGCCGCGCGCTCTTCCTCACTAAAGGTGATGCACCACTCCAGCGGCTCGCTAGGGACGCCCAGGTACTCGAGCAGCTCGAGATACATCTCCTGGCGGTGCCGCGCTCCGCGCGCCGGCACTCGCCGGCTCGCGAACAACCATATCAGATCGCTCGCCCTGTCGCGGCCATAGCCGACCTTGTTGGGAGCCCGTGCGATCAGCGTCGGTACCGCCGACTTGAAGTAGATGCCGCAGTTGAGGACCACGTCGAACGATCGGGGGCGCAGTTCACGCCATAAGCTACGCAGCGCGTCCCAACCACCTTTGCGATCGTAGATGACGACATCATCCACCGCCGGATGATGCCGCAGCACCGGCGCCGGAACCGACTCCACCACCCAGGTGACGTGGCGCTCCGGATTGTCACGCTTCAGCGCGTTCACGACGGGCAGACCATGAACGACGTCGCCGATGCCGCTCTGCAGCACCAGGCAGACGCGGCGGCTGGGAAAGGCGGCTCCATTCCCTCCAGAACGACTGCCGTCCATGGAATCACCCTCCGATTTCTACGCAGCCCATGAGAAGAGGCATGATAGGTCGGCCGCCGGAGCTCCGCCAGAAACCGCGAGCCGGCCCCGCCCCTTTTACCAGGACTGCTCCGACTCTATTATGCGCAGGCGTACCAAGCGCCGCCGCCCGGCGGTCCCAGCGTGGAGATCGTCTTCGTGGCGCTCCGCAGCTCACACTAGGACAGCGGCATGGTCTGGCAATTCTTCTGGGACCTGGTCCTGGTCGGAATCGTGGTGCTCATCGCCACGCGGGTCGGTGTGGCGCTGGACCGCGAGCGGCGCCTCTCCAAGCCGGTGAAGTGGGCGATCCTGATCGGGCTCGTCCTGGCCTGCGCGCTCTTCCTCTCGCTCTACCGTCTGGCCGAGCCCTGATCGAGGACGTCCGTGGGCAAGTCGACTACGCAGGCAATTCTGATCGTGCGCCACGGCCGGCCCGAAGTGCTGGTCGAGAGAGACGTGCCTCTGCGCAAGCCGCGTCCCACGGAAGTGCGGCTCCGGGTGGAAGCGGCCGGGGTCAACTTCGCGGACCTGATGATGCGGGCCGGGCTCTACGGCACGGTTCCCGCGCGCCCCTACAGTCCGGGCTTCGAGGTGGCCGGCAGGGTGGCACAGGTCGGCTCCGATGTGGAAGGCTGGCGGGAAGGAGATCGAGCCGTCGCCCTCCTTCGCTACGGCGGCTATGCTCGCGACGTCCTGGTCCCGGCCGAGAATCTGTTCCGCTACCCCGACTCCCTCACGCCGGTCCAGGCGGCGGCGATCCCAGTCGTCTTTCTCACCGCCTGGGTCTGTCTGTTCGAGGCGGGGCATGCCCGCGCGGGTGAGACCGCGCTGATCCTCGGAGCGGGCGGCGGCGTGGGAACGGCGGCGGTGCAGCTCGCCGTGCGGCGCGGGCTGCGGGTGGTCGGCACCGCGGGCAACCCGCGCAAGCGGGCGTTCGTCACGGAGGAGCTGGGCGCCGAGGCCTGCTTCGACTCACGCGGCGACTGGGAGGCGGATGTGCGGGAACTCGTCGGCGAGCGGGGGATCGACCTCGCCCTCGATCCGGTGGGCGGCCGGGCCACAGGGGCCTGCCGGCGTCTGCTGGCCCCGTTGGGGCGCCTCGTCTTCTACGGGCTGAGCGACGCGGTGCCGCGCGACAGGCGCAGCTGGATCCGGGCGGCGAGGGCCTGGCTGCGCACGCCCCGCTTCCACCCGCTGTCCCTGGTCGAGCCGAACATCGGCGTGTTCGGCGTGCACCTCCTGCACCTGGGAGCGAAGGAGCGCATACTCCGGCCGGCCCTGGCGGAGGTGTTCCGCGCCGTCGTCGCGGGCGAGCTGCGGCCGGTGGTGGACGGGGTCTTCCCGCTCGACCGCGACGGCGCGGTCGAGGCGCACGCCCACCTCCACGCGCGGCGCAACCTGGGCAAAGTCGTGCTGGCGACGGAAGCTGGGCGCCGACCGTGATGTGAGATCTGACCAGGCCTAATCAGCGCTGCCGGGCATGATCCGGACGAACCCTTCGAAGATGGTTCCGCCCACCCCGGTGAAGCCCGTCAGAAATCCCTGCTCGTGGACCTGTGCTCCGGCCAGGTAACCGCTGACGATCGCGCCGTTCAGCAGAAGCTTGCCGCTGCTCGTGTCGAGCATGCCGTCCAGCTCCGCCACGAAGTCATGGGCGCCGGCGCCGGTCACCGTCCAGATCGTCTGGATGTGCCAGATCTTCCCCGCGACCATCAGGCCGACGACCTGCGTCTCCAGATCGCCATCGATGTCGCCCCAGACGCTCCCGAGCCAGTTCGCGCTGCCCGGGCCCGACTCGGTCTTCATGTAATCCATGACCAGCGGCGACCGCGGCGCCGCCATCACTGACACCGGCACGTCCGATCGCAGTTGCGGCTCGACGAGATCGTTGGACGAGTCGCTGCACGCTGCCAGGGTGAATGCGCCCGCCAGCGCCAGAAGCGAGCCGGCCACTGTGAATCGCATGCGCATCATGACCTCCTGTTGAGAAAGGCGAACCGTGGGCCACCACTTCGGCCTCCATTCCTACCCTTTCTACGATCATGCGCGGCGCGATCGCGTACAATCGCATGGTCATGTGATAGGCTCGCCGTCGCGGCGTCGCGGAGAGCCGAGATTCAGGGAAGCGGGGCGGGCCGTCGCGCGCCGCCGGCCATCAGCGGCGACGGACGCGGTTGAGCAGCGGCTTAGACGATCCTTTCCCGAATCGCCCGGCTCACCGCCTGGGCTACGCTGTGGACCTGCAGCTTGGAGTAGACGTTCCGGATGTGGCTCCGCACCGTGTCGATGCTGATCTCCAGATGCCTCGCCACCTGCTTGTAGGCCATCCCCTGGACCAGACAGCGGAGCACCTCCTGCTCGCGGCTCGTCAGATCCAGCCGGCTCGGCCCGTCGGCTTGGGCCGATGGCTTCCTCTCCTTGGGCGTCCGGCGGAGGAGATCGAGCACGGTCCGGGCGACTCCGGCGGAGAGGGGGGAGCAGCCGGCCATGACCGAGCGCAGCTCGGCCACCAGGACGCCCGGCGGCGTGTGCTTCAGCAGATATCCGTCGGCCCCCGCGGAGATGGCGTTCAGCACGGTGCGCGGCTCCTCGAAGACCGTGAGGACGACCACCGGGACCATGGGCAGGAGCGCCTTGATGCGCCGCGTACCCTCGATCCCGTCCATCCGTGGGAGCTGGAGATCCATGAGCACCAGATCCCAGGGCGGCAGTCGCCCGTGCTGTTTCTCATCGTCGAGCGCGCGGAGCGCGGCCTCCACGGAGCCGTAGCTGCCGCCAACGGCGAACTCCGCCGCGTGCCGAAACAGCGCCTCCAGGCTAGCCCGGTACCGCATGTCATCCTCGATGATGGCGACCCTGATCTTCACGCCGCTCCCTCGATCAACACATCGCTGGGGTCCGGAGGTCTCCTGAGTCGGTCGCGCGGTCGGCGCGTTCGAACCGCTCGCGGCTAAGGCCGACGGAACTGTGGAGCTTGCGCCAAAGCTAGCGATCCCGGCGCCCGGAGGGACCCGCATATTCATGCGACCGCCGGAACCAGCCCTGCCTGGAGCCGCCACGCAGCGCGAAGCGGAGCATCACTTTGGTCCCCCCCGCGGGCGGCGCCCCCCACTCGATCTGCGCGCCGATCTCTTCGGCCCGGCGCCGCATGCTCGCCAGGCCCAGCCCCGCGTCCTCTTCCTCGAGCGCCGTCGCCGGCAGGCCGATCCCATCATCCTGCACCTCCAGCTCCCACCAGCGCCCTCGGGGGGCGAGACGGAGGACGACCCGACGGGCGCCGGAATGGCGAGTCACATTATGCATGGCCTCGAGGCCGATAAGCAGAACGTTGCGCCGCACGGGCAGGGAGAGGTGCGCGTCGGGCCAGACGTCGCGAAACTCGGTAAGGAAGTCGACCTCATCATCGGAGAAGAAACGCTCGCCCCCTTCGACGAGGCGCGCAGCCAGATCCTCCAGCGTGCGCGGGCCC
>JAZGAL010000113.1:0-23767 GCA_036475815.1 Gemmatimonadota bacterium | reverse complement strand
GCAGCAGAAGCGTGTCGAGGTGATGGTACAGCTGGCCGATTGGACGAGACACGAGGCATACGATCGTACGGGCCTGGACGCCGACTACACGGAGATCCTAGGGGTACGCATACGCCGGGTGACGGTTCCCCTCAACCCGGGGAAGAACATAACCGTCATCTCGGAAGTTGTCGCAATGAACCACTTGCTCAGGTATACCGGCGTCGATTCAGCGGCGGCGTTCAATGAGCGACTGAAAGACGCCATGGCCCCGGTACGGGAGTACCTCGAAGAAGATTATGAGTGACGAAATTCAGGGGATTCTGGTAGGCCACGGCAAGCTGGCGGAAGGGCTGCTGGACGCCGTAGAGGAGATCACAGGCTCCCGCGAAGGGCTCCTCCCGATCGACAACCTCGGCCTGACTCCGGAAGCTCTCGAGCAACGGCTGAGTGAGCTGGCTGAGGATCGCCCCAGCGTTGTCTTTGTCGATCTCCCCAGCGGGAGCTGCGCGTTCGCGGCGCGTCGGTTGAAACACCGCCGATCGAAGATGGCAGTGGTCTGCGGCGTGAATCTGCCACTGCTCCTCGACTTTGTCTTCCACCGGAACTTGACGCTCGAACAGATTGTCGAACGGCTCCGTACCCACGTGGGCGTTTCGATAGAACAGCCAACGCATGGCGATTCTTCTGTGCCGGGTCGATGATCGGCTGATTCACGGCCAGGTCGTCGTCGGGTGGGGAGCGCAGCTCGGCCTCGACTTCATCGCGGTGGTGGACGATGAGCTGGCCGAGAGCGAGTGGGAGCAGGATCTCTACCGGGCAGGCCTCCCCGACGATATCGATGCCAGGTTCGTGAGTACCGAGCGCGTCGTCGATCTGATTCCCAAGTGGAAGAACAACGCCGAGCGCGGCTTCGTGTTGACCCGCGACATCGCGACCATGCGGCGGCTGGCCGAGCGCGGTGTTCTGAATGATATCGAGATCAATCTGGGCGGGCTCCACCACGCGCCGGGTCGTCGGCGCATCCTGCCGTACCTTTTCTTGAGCGATGATGATCGGGAGGAGCTGGAGCGGCTGCGGCGCTGCGATGCGTCGGTGAGTGCCCAGGACGTCCCCAGCGCGCGCAAGATCGGGCTTGAGGAACTACTCGAGCGGAAGGCGGGATGACACTGGAAACTATGGACTTACTGTTGCTGGGCCTTCTGGGCGGTATCCTGGGCCTCGACACGGTATCCTGTATCCAGGCCATGATTTCGCGTCCCATCGTGGCTGGCCCGCTGGCCGGGTTGCTGCTTGGGGATCCCGTTGCCGGCATGTACGCAGGTTCGCTGCTCGAGCTCGTGAGTCTCAGCCAGCTGCCGATCGGCGCCAGCCGCAGCTGGGATACGGGCCCCGCTTCGGTGGCTGCTGCCGCCGTCGCCGCGGCTCACCCGGTCGGAGCTGTAGTGCTGCTGGTGGCGGTCGGCTACGGCGTGCTCGTGGGCTGGGCCGGTAGTCGGACGGTGCACCTGCTGAGAACGATGACGGCCGGGCTGGTAGCCAGCGAGGGCCAACAGCCCATCTCGCCCTTCGAGCTTTCGGCCCGGCACCTCTCGGCCGTGGCGATCGAGTTCCTGCGTGCAGCCAGCCTGACTCTGGTGGCGGTCATCGTCGCTGGACCGATATCTGCGGCCCTCGGTGCCGCGCCCGCGACCGCAAGCGCCGCAGCCGCGGTCGTTATACTGGTTAGCGCAAGTCTAGCGCTGGGTGGGGACGTGCGCATGATGGCCAGAGGGCGGTCCGTTCAAGTCGCGTTCGGTGCCGGCCTTCTCGTGAGCGCGGTCACCTTGTTGATATGGCTCGTCTAGGTCGTGTCATGGGTTTGAGGCTCCTCGCCCGGAGCCTGGTCATCCAGGGGTCCTGGAACTACCGCACGATGCAGGGGGCGGGCCTGGGCTTCGCGCTGATCCCAATCCTCTCGCGGCTGTACCGTGGAGACCGGGCGGCTGTCAGAGCGTCGATCGGTCGTCACACCGGCTTCTTCAATGCGAATCCCTACGTGTCCACCGTGGCGATATCGGCGTTGGCCCGTATGGAAGAAGAAGGCGCGGAGGCCGGAGACATCGAACGGTTCAAGCGTGCCCTGGTCAGCCCGCTCGGCAGCCTGGGTGATCGTCTGGTATGGGCGCGCTGGCGGCCGCTCTGCTCGCTGCTGGCGTTGCTGCTCTTCCTGCTGGGATCGCCCTGGTGGGTTGCAAGTGGCGTGTTTCTGGCACTTTACAACGCCATACCGATGGCGCTGCGCGTCTGGGGTCTGCGGCTGGGGTGGAAGGAAGGACGCGATGTCGGGCGGGCCCTGATGAGCTCCCCTTTGCGGCGATTGCCCGATCGGCTTACGATTCCTTTAGCAGTTGTCGGTGGAGCTCTGCTGCCGCCCCTGGCGTTGGCCGTGGGTGGCGCTTCCGGCGTCGGTCCGATCCCCGTTATCGGTGTTGCTCTTGCTCTTGTGGCTCTGGGCTACAGGCGTCCGGCCTTCGCGAGTCGTTTTGCCGCCCTGAGCCTCGTGACAGCATCGCTGGTTTTCGTCGCTCTCGAGAGTACCCTATGGTGAGCGTAGGCAAGAAGGAGTATACCAGAAGCGTCACCGTTGCGAACGTGTACGGTCTACACGCGCGACCAGCGGCGGAGTTTGTCAAGCTGGCGGGCAAGTTCGAGTCGGAGATCCTGGTGAGTAAGGACGGTCTAGAGGTTAACGGCAAGAGTATCATGGGCGTCATGATGCTTGCCGCGGAGAGGGGTTCGATCATCGAGATCACAGCGCGCGGCGAGGATGCGCGGGAAGCTGTCCAGGCTCTCGTCGCCCTCGTGGCGGACGGCTTCGGAGAGGAGTAGAGCCGGTGGGCGAGATCGTGCAGGGGATCCCGGCATCGCCGGGAATCGTGATGGGGCCGGCCTGTATCGTCCGCTGGCCCAACCTGGACGTTCCTCACACCACCGTCAGCCCCGATCAGGTCGATGCGGAGGTCGCCCGCTTTGGGGCCGCCCGCGAAGAAGCCGTGAAGCGCACTGCCGTGCTGCGTGAGCGGGCCGAGAAGCGCCTTGGCTCTGTACAGGCCAAGATCTTCGATCCGCAGCTCCTGATGCTCGAGGATCCAGAGCTCATCGAGAGGACGATCACCTACATCTGTGACAGCTTTCTGACCGCGGAGCGGGCCTTCAGTCTGCGCGTGCTGGAATTCCGCGCGCAGTGGCTTGATGCGACTCATGCCCGGGTATTGGACCGGGTTGCCGACCTCAACGACGTGCAGGCTCGCGTCCTCTCCTGGCTGATCGATGTGCCGGTGCCGTCCGCGCCGGAGCTCGATTGCGGCGAACCGGGCATCTTGGTCGCGCGGGAGCTTACGCCCAGCCAGATTGTCGATATCGATCTCGATCGTGTGTTAGGCATCGCCACCGACGCGGGTACCCGGACGGCCCATGCTTCTATCATGGCGCGCTCCTTGGGGATCCCGGCGGTGGTCGGCCTCAGCAATTTGTCGCTTCGCGTCGAGGACGGTGACGAGCTGATCCTTGATGGGAAACGGGGTAGGGTGGTGATTGGCCCGACCGAAGCGGAGAAGCACAAGTTTCACGATCGCGAGGTAAAGACAAGAGAGACGGCGAAGGAACTGGCGCATCTGGTGGATCTCGAGGCGGTAACGAAAGATGGAACGCGGATAGGGCTATACGCCAATCTCGAGTTGCCGGCGGACGCGAAAGCGGTGGCGGCGTTGAAGGTCGACGGCGTCGGCCTGTTCAGAACCGAGTTCCTGGTGGTTGGAAAGGCGGCTGCCCCGGATGAGGAGGAGCAGTACGAGGCCTTCAGGAGCGTCGTGGAGACCCTGGCGCCCCGGCCGGTAACGATCCGCACGTTTGACCTGGGCGGAGACAAGTTTCCCCTGTTCCTGCCCCCCATCGTAGAGGAGAATCCCTTCCTGGGCTGGCGCGGCATGCGGATCTACGAGCTGATCCCCGAGCTCTTTCACAGCCAGGTTCGCGCCATCCTGCGTGCCGCCGCCCACGGGCCTGTGAGGATGCTCGTTCCGATGGTGAATTCGGTGGAGGAGGTGTGGGCGGTCCGTGAGGCGATCAAGAAGGCGAGCAGCGAGTTGCGCGAAGAGGGCGTCGATCATGGCGAGTGTATGCTTGGCGTGATGCTCGAGACTCCCGCCTCCATAGCCATAGCTGAGATGTTGGGGCGGCACGTCGATTTTTTCAGCATCGGTACCAACGATCTCATCCAGTACATGCTGGCGGTGGACCGGGGGAACGCCCAGCTCTCGTCCTTCTTTGATCTGTATCATCCAGCGTTGCTCAGGTATATCCGGGACGCCGTTGCCGCCGCCGAGTACGTGGGGCGCCCGCTTTGCGTGTGCGGCGAAGCGGCTTCTGACCCTCTGGGAGCGGCGTTCTTGATAGGGCTCGGCGTTCGGGGCCTGAGCTGTACGCCGAGCGCGATCTTGGAACAGAAGAAGCTGATTCGCTCTCTCGATCTCCGTGAACTCGCGCCGTTCGTACGCGAATTGCTGAAGGTCGAAACCGGCAAGGAGATACGTGAGCGGCTCCTTGCGGCATTGACCGCAAGTGTTGACCTCCCGAGCCTGGACTCGAGCCCGAACTTGTCACGCCCGGAATGAGAAAGTAGCTTGATCGACTTACTTGGTGCATCCGGCTGGTGAACTTGCACCGGCTTGCCATCCACACATGACCGTGAAGTGGGAGGGGGCTATTGTCTAGAAGACGCCTCTTTACATCTGAGAGTGTCACCGAAGGCCACCCGGACAAAATCGCCGACCAGATCTCGGACGCGATCCTCGATAGCATCATAGAGGCCGATCCGGCTGCGAGAGTCGCCGCCGAATGTCTGGTAACGACCGGCCTTGCTTTCGTCGCCGGCGAGATCACAACGGATACGTACGTGGACATCCCCGAGGTCGTGCGGCAGACGATCAAGGGGATCGGCTACGTCGATGCCCGCTACGGCTTCGACTACGAGACCTGTGCGGTGATCACGTCGATCGATCAGCAGTCGGGCGATATCGCCATGGGCGTGGATACCGGCGGGGCCGGCGACCAGGGCATGATGTTCGGCTACGCCACCCGCGAGAGCCCCGAGCTGATGCCTCTCCCGATCATCCTCGCCCATCGGCTCACACGGCGGCTGGCGCAGGTCCGCAAGTCGGGCGAGATAGAGTGGCTGCGCCCGGACGGAAAGTCGCTGGTCACCGTCGAGTATGAGAACGAGAAACCGGTTCGGATTCAGGCTGTTGTGGTCTCGACCCAGCACGATGACGAGATCGGGAACGGGGAGATCCAGGAGAGAATCAGGGCGGTGGTCATCGAGCCCGTGTTGCCGCCCGATCTCTACGACCCCGGATCGACACAGATCCACATCAATCCCACGGGACGGTTCGTGACCGGAGGCCCGCAGGGCGATGCTGGATTGACGGGCCGCAAGATCATCGTCGACACTTATGGTGGCATGGGCCGGCACGGCGGCGGCGCCTTCAGCGGGAAGGACCCCACCAAGGTCGATCGGTCGGCCAGCTACGCGGCGCGCTGGATCGCCAGGAACGTCGTGGCGGCAGAGCTCGCCGATGTTTGCGAGGTACAGCTCGCCTATGCGATCGGGGTCGCGGATCCCGTCTCCGTGCTCGTGGACTCGCGCGGGACCGGCAATGTGCCCGACGGCCAACTCGAGGCGGCGGTGCGCGAGGTTTTCGATCTGACGCCAGTTGGCATCATCGAGGCGCTCGGGCTGCGGCGCCCGCTGTTCAAGCGCACCGCGGCTTACGGTCACTTTGGTCGCGAGCCCGAAGCGGACGGCGGTTTCTCTTGGGAGCGCTGCGACAAGGTGGAAGATTTGAAGTCGGCGGTCGGGTAGACAGTAGTTAGTGATTAGTGATAGGTGATTAGTGGGGAGGTAGTAATAACCAAGGATCACTGATCGCTTGTCACTAATGACTAATCACCAATCACTAATCACTAGTCAAAAGGGCGGATGATGTCGATAAACACCGTTGAGCATGACATTCGAGATATTGGCTTCGCTGACGAAGGAAAGCGGCGCGTGGAGTGGGCGGAGCGCTCCATGCCTGTATTGCGGTCGATCCGCGAGCGCTTCGAGAAGGAGCGTCCATTGGAGGGGCAGAGGCTCTCGGCTTGCCTGCACGTGACAACGGAGACGGCCAACCTGGCGATCGCTTTGCAGGCTGGGGGCGCCGACGTCGCCCTCTGCGCCTCGAACCCGCTGTCTACGCAGGACGACGTTGCGGCGCACCTGGTGCAGGATCATGGCATCAAGGTCTTCTCCATCAAGGGCGAAGATCACGATGTGTACTACGATCACATACGCGCCGCGCTTGCCCACGCGCCCGCGATCACCATGGACGACGGTGCGGATCTGGTCAGTGCTCTTCACATGATGGCTCTGGAGCGCTTCGACGATCTGGCCGAGCCGGTCCGTCGCTGGGCTACAGGCCTCTCGAAGGAGGAGCGAAAGGCGGTCCTCGAGCAGATGCTTGGCTCGACTGAGGAGACGACAACCGGCGTGATCCGGCTGCGCGCTATGGCGAATGACGGCGTCCTCCAGTTCCCGGTGATCGCGGTGAACGACAGCCTGACCAAACACCTCTTCGATAACCGCTACGGCACCGGCCAGTCGACCCTGGACGGCATCCTGCGGGCTACAAACACCCTGCTGGCCGGCGCCCGGTTTGTCGTGGCGGGCTACGGCTGGTGTGGCCGCGGCGTCGCGACCCGTGCGCGCGGGGCCGGTGCTCGCGTGATCGTCACCGAGGTGGAGCCGCTCAAGGCGCTCGAGGCCGTCATGGATGGTTTCGAGGTGATGCCGATGGCCGAGGCGGCCGAGGTCGGCGACATCTTCGTTACGGTGACAGGCAATACGAGCGTCATCCGCGAGGAGCACTTCCGTGCCATGAAGGAGGGTGCGATCGTCGCGAATTCCGGCCACTTCAATGTCGAGATCGACCTGGATCGGCTGGCGGCCATCGCCGATGGCCCGCCCCGCGAGGCGCGTGAGTTCGTGCAGGAGTACCGGATCGATGGCAATCCGATATTCGTGCTCGGTGAGGGACGCCTTATCAACCTGGCGGCAGCGGAAGGCCACCCGGCGGCCGTCATGGACATGTCGTTCGCCAATCAGGCCCTCGCGGCGGAGTATCTCGTCCAGAGCGGTGCCGGACTGGACGCAGCGGTCCATCGTACCCCGGAGGCTATCGATCGGGAAATCGCCAGGTTGAAACTGGAATCGATGAACACGACGATCGACTCTCTGACGGAGCAGCAGGAGAAGTACCTCGCTTCCTGGGATCTCGGAACCTAACCCGGGGCGCGGGGTTTACACGGGCGCGGGGCTTGGTAGGTTTGAGGGGGCAATCTTATCCCCGCCAGTTTATTCACAGCGAGTGGAATGAACGAAGTCAAAGTTGCGAGTCTCGGACTCGACAAAGCGTCCAACACACCCGTCGTCATCTTGCAGGAGATGGATGGTGAGCGGGTACTCCCTATCTGGATAGGCCCGGGCGAGGCCAGCGCCATCGCGATGGAGTTGGCGGGGATGAAATTCTCGCGCCCTCTGACTCACGATCTGTTTTATGCGCTGTTGAAGGGGCTGGGGACCGAGTTGCAGCGTGTTCTGATCACCAAGGTGGTGGACAACACCTACCACGCCGAGCTGATACTGCGCAGGGATGGCGAGGTGGTCTCCATCGATGCGCGGCCCAGCGACAGCATCGCCATCGCTCTGCGGGCAAAGGCCCCGATATACGCCCACGACGATCTTCTGGAGCAGGCAGCGATTGAGATCCAGTCCGCGGATATGGAGCCGGGCGAGGCGACCGAAACGCCTGTCTCGGAAGAACCGGCCGAAATGGACGCGGAGCAGCTCAAAGATTATCTGAAGAGGTTGAACCCCGAAGACTTCGGCCGCTTCAATCCGTGAGCATGGCTAGAACATCCTCTGCATGCCGCCGGGGCATTGGGCTCTGGCGGCTTTTCTTTTTCTACACCCTTCTGCTGCTCGCCCCGTCGTGCGGCCTCTTCGCTACCGCCGCTGCCGCTCAGAGCAGCCTGACGGCGCAGATCATCCGGCGTCAGGTGAGAGTGACCCGGGACTCGGAGGGCGCCTACCGGGTGATCGAGTCGCTGCTGGTGCTGTTGGAGGAGAGCGTCGGGGATGCCCCGCTGTTGTCGGATCCGCTACCGCTCGTCAGGCTGCAGGGCGCTGCGGACGCGGTTCGCGGACTTGGCGGCGATGTCGCGCCCGGTCAGGTCACTTACGATCCGCCGCTGCTCAGGGTCGCCGGCCCGATAGCTCGACGGGATTTTCAGGTCGCTTTCACCTATCGGTTGCCGGCTGCCAGCACATCGCTGGAACTGGCCGCGGAGGTAGGGATCGAGGAGCTGATCGTCGAGGTGGACAAGGGCGGCGTGGAGGCGCGCATGGATGGATCGCTCGTTCCAGATGGCGAGGGCGGGGCTCCATCGCGGCCCTATCGCAGATACTTGGCGGATGGGGTGCCGCCGCACACCGTGGTCAGCCTGAAGCTCGTGTCGCACCGCACGGATGGGCGGCAGCGCCTGGCGGTTCTCATCTTCACGGCCCTCGCAGCTGCTGCTGCGGGCGTGTATGTCTGGCGCAGCCCAGGCCGCGTCGCACCCGGATCGAAAGCGTAGTCCCTACCGTCACCGCCCCCGACGGCTGTACCTTCGATACATGCCTCTGGTAACGACACCCGCGACCGTACTCAAGGTGTACGAGTACAGCGAGACCAGCAAGATCCTGCGTCTGCTGACCCGCGATCATGGATTGTGCTCCGTCATCGCCAAGGGAGCCCGGCGGCCGAAGAGCCGTTACGGTGGGCTGCTGGAGCCGTTCACGGACGGGATCGCTACGTTCTATACAAAGGAGGGGCGCGAGCTTCACACACTTTCCGACTTCGAGTTGCTCCGGGAGCGCCAGACGCTCGGCCGCGAGCTGGTGCGTTACGCGGGGGCAGGGGTGCTCACCGAGATGGCGCTTCGTTTTGCGTCCTTCGCCTCCGACAGGGAGCTGTTCGATCAGCTTGGCTGGGGCCTCGATCGTTTGGTGGAAGAGAGCGGCGATCTGGAAACGGCGATACTGGAGGA
This sequence comes from Gemmatimonadota bacterium, assembly GCA_036475815.1. Lineage (GTDB taxonomy): Bacteria > Gemmatimonadota > Gemmatimonadetes > Palauibacterales > KS3-K002 > JBDHGH01. The sequence goes on along the minus strand of JAZGAL010000113.1, from coordinate 14,620 downwards.
GACGTGGAAGCTGATTGCGCGACTCGGCTTCGCTCCCCATCTGGAGCGCTGCACCGTCTGCGGTGGCCTGCCCGTGCCTGATGAAGCGTCGTATTTCGATCTTCTCGACGGTGGGATCGTTTGCGAGCGCTGCCGGCGCGACGCACGACGCCTGCACCTCCGCTCACTGCCGCCGCTTACACGGGCCGAGCTGGCTGCACTGGTGGCGGGAAACAGGGTCGAGGGCGGGAGGGTCCAGACCGCTGAGGCCCAGCGCGGCCTGCTCAGGGATTTCATCGCCTACCACCTGGCCGATCACCGGCCGCTGAACTCCTTCCGCTTCCTGGACGAGAGGCTGGGATGACGTCGGTTATCCTGGGGACCGCCGGACATGTCGACCACGGCAAGACCCTGCTGGTCGAGGCTCTCACCGGAGTCAATACGGACCGCTGGGAAGAGGAACGGCAACGAGGCATCACTATCGATTTGGGGTTTGCACCGTTTCCGTCCCGGTCTGGTGACGTGGAGATTTCGGTCGTCGATGTCCCGGGCCACGAGGATTTCGTGAAGAACATGCTTGCGGGTGCGACGGGGGTCGACATCCTGTTGCTGGTGGTGGCCGCTGATGAAGGCCCCATGCCGCAGACGCGCGAGCACCTCTGGATCGCTCGGCTGCTGGGTGTGGAGCGGGGTGTGGTCGCGATCACCAAGTCGGATCTGGTCGATCCGGACTGGCAGGGGCTGGTCGCTGAATCGGTGGGCGAGGAACTGGGGAAGATCTTCGGGGCGGTCGATTGGCCGATTCTCCCGGTCTCCGCCGTGACCGGAGATGGGATCGACGAGTTGAGGGACACGGTGATGAAGGTTGCCGGCCGTGCCCGGGCGCGGCGTGACGATGACCTTTTTCGCATGCCGGTCGACCGGTCGTTCAGCGTGCGCGGGGTGGGAACCGTGGTGACCGGGACCATCTGGAGCGGCAGGGTCCATACGGGTGCAGAGGTGCGCATCCTGCCAGGCGATCGCCGCGCGCGGGTCCGCGGTATCCAGGTGCACAACAGCGACGTAGACAGCGCAAGTTCGGGTCGGCGGGCCGCTCTGGCCCTGGTCGGCGTCGATCGCTCGCAGGTGGGGCGAGGCGATACGCTCACCTCGGACCGCGTGTGGCAAAGAACGCGCTATCTCGACGTCGAGCTGTACGTCATCCCGGACTCGCCATGGCCCCTCAAGCACTGGCAACGTGTTCGCTTCTATGTCGGTACCGCCGAGACGATGGCGCGTGTCGTCCTCTATGGCCGCGAACGACTGGAACCGGGGGAGTGTGCGCTCCTGCAGCTCCGTCTGGAGAAGCCCGTGCTGGCCCGAGCCGGCGACCGCTTCGTCGTCCGCTTCTATTCGCCGGTGAGTACCGTTGCTGGAGGTGTCATCATCGACCCGTGGGCACGGCGACGCGGCCGCGCCTCTAGAGAGGCGACCGAGAGGCTGGAGGCCATCGCCGCCGCGGACGGGACGGAACGCCTGCGCCGGGTCATCGAGGGGAGGGGCGCGGGCGTCTCGGCAGCGGAGCTCAGCATACTTGTAGGAGTTGCCCCGACCGATCTGCGGGCCGACCTGCAAACGCTATCCTCGGAGCATGCCGTCCGTGAGGTCGGCGGCCGCTGGTATGGCGAACCGGCGCTGCGGGCGGCCCGCGAGACACTGCTGGAGATGATCTCCGCAGGCCATGCGCGTAATACCGGCGCTTTGGGAGTGAGCCTGGAATCGCTGCGCAGCGGCGCCGCTAGCCCGGCCGGACTCGTGAACGCCGTGCTGGCGGACCTCGAGAAAGAAGGAGCGATCCGTGTCGAGGGCTCGGTCGCTGCCCTTTCCGATCACGTCCCCAGGCTCACCCCGGACCAGGAAGCGATCGCGTCAGCGGCACGGACGCGTATCCGCGAGGCCGGGTTCTCGCCACCACCCGTGAGAGAATTGGCGGAATCGCTGGGGATCCCCCCGGATCGGCTGCTGCCCATCCTCAAGTTCCTGCTGCAGCGGGGAGAACTGGTGGCCGTGACCGCGGATCTTTACTACGCCCCCGGGGCTATCATTGATATCAAGGAGCGTGTGAAGGCGATACTGGATCAAGGACAGGCCGCCACACCGTCGCAGTTGCGGCAGGCTCTGGGGATAAGCAGAAAGTACCTTATCCCACTGCTTGAGCACCTGGATGCTACCGGGTTCACTCAGCGCAGTGGAGAGGGGCGCAGGCTGCGGGCGAATTCGTAGTCGAAACACTCGTCCTTGCTGTGCTGCTTGGTGCATCCTATCTTGGCAATAAGGATTGTTAGCACGGGGCGACTGTTAATTCCCGGGAGGTCTTCACAGAAATTAGGGCTACAGTTCAAAGGAGGCGTTAGGGCGAATGAAGCACAGTTTTGCTGTGCTCCTCGTCCTTCTGCTGGCGCGACTTCCGACTGGTTCGGAGGCCATCGCGCAACAGACCGACACCACCGCGGCGTCTCAAGAGGCCCCCCAGGGGGAAGTTCGCGGTGTGGCGCTGGAGCAGAACTACCCGAATCCATTCAGTCGCGAGACCCGGATCCCGTTCGTCTTAGGGGCAGACCTATTTGAGGACGGGCGATCGGTCGTAGTGACAGTGCGCATATACAACGTGCTGCGCCAGCCCATCGCTGTCCCCACCGCCCTCGACCACCCGACAGCGGCCGGCCAGCCGGTGTTGGAGCTACGCTTCGATTCTCCCGGTCGTTACGAGCTGTACTGGGACGGGACGGATCGGAACGGGCAGCAAGTCTCGTCTGGGATCTACTTCTGTCACATCATTGCGAATCGGTCTCAGGACGTTCGCAAGATGATCGTCACCCGCTGAGTTTCTTCGCGCCTCAATGGATCAATCGACGAAATAGATGAAGGACCCGCAGTGCTCGCACCAGCGGATCTGCTCGTTGGTCCGGACCGTGGCCGTCGGCACGGCCATGAAGCACCCGTAGCAGACCCCGCTGAGCACGGGGGCCACCGCGCGCTCGCGGCGACCGGCGATCTGCCGGTAGCGGGTCTGGACATCGGGTTCCAGAGTTACCTCCATCTCCTCGATCTTCGCCTGAAGCTCGATGACCGCGTCTTCCGGCTTCACCCGGAAGACCTTTCTCTCGATCTCGAGGCTGCTCTCTTCCGCCGCTTCCTCCATCTCCCGCTTCTGGGCCTTCATGTCCTGCAGTTCCAGGAGAATCTCAAGCTGAGGGTGCATACAACACGTCCTCCGGTCAGACCTGCTTCTCGTCCAATAACTCGAGGAATGCGGCCGGCGTTTCGATCTTGGCCAGACGGTCGGGCACGTCGGGCTCGCGACATAGCTGGGCGATCTTCCCGAGTACCGGCAAGTACTGGTTGGAGACCTCGAGGGGCGGAGCGACGATCAGGAAGAAATCCGAGACGGGCCGATCGTCTATCGCCTTGAAATCGATCCCGCTTCTCTTGCGTCCAAAGGCGACGCGCAGCCGATTGACCACCAGCGAGCGGCAGTGGGGTATCGCTATCCCGCGCCCGATTCCTGTCGAGCCCAGATTCTCTCGCCGCTTCAGCATCTTGTAGAGGATCCCTTCCGATTTCTCGTTCAACTCGAGGAGCGAGATCAGCTCCTTGAGGATTTCGTCCTTGGCCTCGCCTTTCAGCTCGAGGTCGATCACATCTTCGCTGAAGAACTCTCTCAATTCCATTCTGGCCTCCCGATCGGACATCGGCAGCCGAAGGCTCGCCGCGTCCGTAGCGTCCTTTGTCATAACTGTTCAGCAGGCCTATCAATACACTGTGTGCTTGTCCATGTCAAAGCCCCGCGAGGCGCTCCGCAGGCGCCCTTCGGTTTGACGGTCATCCTCGCCGGAGTATATTCCGGCGCCTGAGCTGCAAACGCCTTCCTTGGCCGGAATCCGTGCTATGAGACCTGAACGTTTGAAGAGCCTGCTGGAAGAATTTCAGCGAGGTGAGCTGTCGGTTCGCGAGGTGCTCGATCAGCTGGAGCGGGCGCCGTTCGAGGATCTGGGGTTCGCCAGAGTCGATCATCACCGGGCAGTGCGGCAGGGCTATCCCGAGGTCGTCTATTGCCCGGGCAAGACGCTGGATCAGATATCCGAGATCTGCGCCCGGCTCGCGGCGACGGGCGATGGGCTGCTCGCCACGCGCGCCGCCGATGAAGTGCGAGAGCGGCTGGCGCGGGAGCATCCGCGCATCGAGTTCAACCAGCTGGCACGCACCGCCTACCTGCCGCCCAGCGAGCCGGTGGAGGTGAAGGTTCGTGGCCCTGTGCTGGTCGTCACCGCCGGCACTTCCGATCTTCCCGTTGCCGAGGAGGCCGCGGTGACCGCGGCGGCGATGGGCAATCCGGTGCGCCGGCTGAATGATGTGGGGGTGGCGGGTATCCACCGTTTGCTGGCGGACCACGAGGAGCTTCAGGGCGCGGCGGTGATCATCGTCGTAGCCGGGATGGAGGCCGCGCTGGCCTCGGTGGTGGGCGGCATGGTCTCCGTTCCGGTGCTCGCCGTGCCCACGAGTGTCGGCTACGGTGCTTCCTTCGACGGACTGGCGGCGCTGCTCGGGCTCCTGAATAGCTGTGCCCCGGGTGTGACGGTCGTCAACATCGACAACGGTTACGGCGCGGCCGCCGCCGCCACCCGTATCAACCGGTTGACCTGACCCCGGCCGATGAGCAAGCAGACACTGGGGCTCGAGAAGGTCGCGAACGAGCTGCGCTCATGGCTGGAGGCACTGCGCCTGGCGCTGGGCGCCAGGACCGCATCGCTCTGGATGCGGACCTTGGGCAGCGACCGGCTGATGGTAGAGCTCAGTTCGCCGGCCGACGCCAGAGTGGTGCCGTCTCAGGTCCCGCTGCAGGGGCACGCGCTCGGCTGGGTGGTGAGCGAGGGCGTCTCGCTGAGGGCTTCCCGCGAGGACATCTTTCGCAGATCTCCCGGTGGCTGGATAGTGGCGGCCCCGGTGACGGAGCCGGATGGCGAGCGTGTGGGTTGTGTGGCGCTGGAGTTTGATGGCGTGCCCAGGCCGGACGCGGCCCGCGCTCTCGAGCTGGCCGCCGGTCTGGCCGGGCGGATTATGGGCGATGCGCGAGCCGATGAGAAGACGCGCGGCGACCTGAGGAAGTACGAGGCGCTGTACCGGGCGGTCCAGGACCTGGCACGAGACCTCGATCTGCAGGAACTGGCAACGGAGGTTTGCCAGCGGGCGCGACAGGTTTCCGGCGCCCGGGGCGCTGTTGTCGCGTCGTGGGATTCCAGCACCCGGACCGGCAGCATCGTCGCGACCGACGGCGAGACTCCCCGCGGTCTCGCTAACGCGCGGCTGGACGGCGACTCCTCATTCATGGGGTTGGCGTTGAGCAACAAGACCGAGCTGCCGCGCGACGATCTCACAGGGAAGGGCAAGTTCCCGCTCTACGCGGGCGGGATCGATTCCGAGGCCGGCTCGGCGATCATCGTGCCGATGAGCAGCGAGGACGAGCCGATCGGGGCGATCGCCGTGGAGTATGCCCGGCCGCGCCAGTTTGCCGAGAAGGATCTCGAGCGGCTGAGAGCGCTGGCGGCGTTCGTGGCTCCCACGTTCCGCAACGCCCTCGAGTTCGGCGAGATTCAGGAGCTGTCGTTGACCGATTCGCTCACCGGCTTGCCCAATCGGCGCGCAACGGAACGTGCTCTGGCCTCCGCTATCGCGCTGGCCGAACGGACTGGTAGCCACTTCGCGGTGGCCGTGGCCGATATCGATCACTTCAAGCACTTCAACGATCGCTACGGTCACGATGCGGGTGACGTGGTGCTGCAGACTGTTGCGCACGTGATTCGCGACACGCTGCGCCCCAGCGATCACGCCGGGCGCTGGGGGGGAGAAGAGTTCCTCATCGTGCTTCCTTCCACGGCGCTCGAGGATGCCGCCCGGGTGATTGACCGCATACGCCGCTCCGTCGAGGCCACCCAAGTGAGCTGGGGAGGGCGCCCCCTCGTCGTGACCCTGAGCGCCGGTGTAGCCGGCTACCCGGAGGTCGTGAGGAACCCCGGCACGGCGGTGGCGGCGGCGGACGCAGCCCTGTACAGAGCGAAGCGGAGCGGCAGGAACGTGGTGGCGCTGGCCGACGCTCGCGGTTGAACAGAGATGCCGGTGGCGCTTCCGTTTGGAACTCCAGGGCTATAGCTTGGGTATTGTGTAGTGCTCGTCACTCGTGGGGGCGAACTGGCTTCGACGGGTTTAGTGAACGTGGAGCAGCGTGCCGAGGGCGCCTGGCCCCTCGTAAATCAACTGGGCGAATATCAACTGCCAACCATAACTTGGCATTGGCCGCCTAGCTTTAGGCTGCCCGCCTCCTGATCGACCGGGTCCCGAGGCCGGTCTTGAGGCGTCGATAATTCGGGCTGGTCTGTCACGCGGCCGCGGCGTGGCCGGCGAGATTCAACAGCGGCTGGCAATGGGACGGCCGCCTATCGGCCAACCCGGCGCGAGAAAAACTGAACGGTAGGCTACGCACGTAGCGGCTTCGCTGGATCTATTCTCGGACGCGGGTTCAATTCCCGCCGCCTCCATTGCGCGTCAGCATTGTTGCCTTTGGGCCGGGCCCGAGTTGGGGCGCGGCCTTTTGTTGATAGCCTGATGAGTGATTAGTGATTAGTGATGAGTAATTAGTGGGGCATGGGTGGATTGCGGCATGCGAGTCGGTTCGGGGACCTGGTGGTGTACCAGCGGGGCCAGTCGGGTAGCCGAGGAGATCTTCGAGCTGACGAAGGGGTTCCCGCGCGAGGAGATGTACTCGCTGACGGATCAGATTCGGCGTGCGTCCAGGTCCATCGGGGCTCAAATTGCCGAGGCATGGGCCAAACGGCGTTATCAGCGTTACTTTGTGGCCAAACTGACGGATGCGATCGCCGAGGAGCTGGAGACTCAGCACTGGGTTCTGGTCGCGGCAACATGCGGGTACCTGAGGCGGGAACAGGCGAGCGCTTTGCTAGATGAACTGGACGAAGTCGGGCGTATGCTGCGCTCTATGATTGATAAGGCCGATCTGTTCTGCGCCAAGGGAGAGATCCGTGAGGAGACAGCCATGTTCTACGCACCGACTTATTACTAATCACTGTTCACTAATCACTTCCCCAGCATGGACCACCGGATCCTCATAAGGCCATCAGGCGAACTCGCCACCAAGTCCCGCCAGACGCGGAAGCGCTTCCAGCGGCGCCTGGTCGAGTGTCTGCGGGACGCCCTGGGTTCCGCCGGCGTTGCCTTCCAGATCCAGAGCGAGTGGGGGCGCATCTTCGTCGAGGCATCGAGCCGGGCGGCGCTCGACGTCGTTTCTCGGGTGTTCGGTATCGCTTCCATCTCGGAAATCGAGGCGACGACGGAGCCGCGACTCGAGTCGATCATCGAGGTCGGTGAGCGGGTCTATGCGGAACGGGTGGCCGGGGGAACGTTCGCCGTCAGGGGCCGGCGCTCGGGCCGCCACTCTTTCTCGTCCAGGGACATCAATTACGACTTGGGCGCGGCGCTTAGCAGCTACGCGCAAGTCGATCTCGACGAGCCCGACATAACGGTGAGCGTCGAGGTGCGGGAGGATGCCGCCTACTTCTTCAGCAGCCGAATCTGCGGCGGCGGTGGCCTGCCTCTCGGCACGGAGGGCAGGGCCGTCGCGCTTATCTCGGGCGGTTACGACTCGGCCGTCGCCGCCTGGATGATGTTGAAACGGGGTGTGGCCCTCGACTACGTCTTCTGCAACCTGGCCGGCGCCGCTTACGAGCGCGCCGTGCTCGGCGTGGCGAAGCTTATCGCCGACGAATGGAGCTACGGCACACGACCGCAGATTCACATCGTCGATTTCGAACAACCGGTCCGTCAGCTCAAGGAGCGGACCCTCGAGAGCTATTGGCAAGTGGTGCTGAAGCGGCTGATGTACCGAGCGGGCGAACGAGTGGGTCGCGAGATCGGCGCCCATGCGATCGTGACGGGCGAGTCGGTGGGCCAGGTGTCCTCTCAAACCCTGGCCAATTTGTGTGCGATCGACAGAAGCGTGGAGATGCCGGTGCTGCGCCCGCTGCTGGGCTTCGACAAGATGGAGATCATCGATCGCAGCCGCGCCATCGGGACGTATGCCCTCTCCGAGAAGGTGCGGGAGTACTGCGCGCTGACGGAGGAGCGGCCGGTCACGGCTGCGACGCCCAGAGACGCGGCGGCGCAGGAAGCGATGCTCGATCTGTCGATCCTGGAGAGCGCGGTGGCAGGCCGGCGTACCCTCGATCTCCGCGATCTGGATGCGGGCGATCTCGTCATGCCCTATCTGTACACTGCCGACGTGCCGCAGCAGGCGGTGGTCATCGACACGCGCTCCCGCACGCAGTACGAGCCCTGGCACTACCCGGGCGCGACTCACCGCGACTTCTGGGAACTGCTCGAGGATTTCAAGTCGCTCGACCGCGCTCGGACCTATGTGCTGTACTGCGACCTCGGTCTGAAGACGGCTCAGATCGCCGAGAAGATGCAGAGGGCGGGTTTCGAGGCGTATTCCTTTAAGGGCGGAGTTCGTGCCCTCAAGGAGTACGCAGAGGCGCTGGGAGATGAGTGATGAGTGATGAGTGACGGGCAATTTCAAGTTGCTAAATGCAAGTCGCCACCGACTTGCACTAATCACTAATCACTAATCACTTCCCCAGCCCGCCTCGCAGCTAGAAGATTTTGATCGGCGGCACATACTTCCTCGGATTCTCCCGCAGTTCCGTCACCACGGCCTGAATATCCACCAACAGCTTGAGAAAGCTGTCGTAAAGCTCCTGGTCGGTGAGCATCTGGCCCAGCGTGCCCTCGCCCGATTCAAGGGCAGCGAGCAGGGAATCGGCCCGGACGGATGTTGAGGTGAGCTTCCGGTACAGCGTGTCATCGGTCAGAAGCAGCGACAGCGTGCCCTCGCCGTCGATCAAGGATGCGGTGAGAGTATCCAGGCCCGCGATCACGGAGCGAAGATCGTGATAGAGCTGATCGTCCTGGGCGAGCTTGGCCAGCACGCCCTCGCCACGACCCACCGAGGCCAGGAAGCTGTTCATGGAGCGGGACGTGTTCAGCAGCTCGACGTACAACATGGTGTCCATGAGCAGACGACCGGCGGTCCCCTGGCCGGCGAGCAGGCTGTCGGCGATCGCGCGCATGTTCCTGAGCATCACCGCCAGGTCATCGACGAGCGCCGAGGCGGAGCCGAGCATCTGCTCGTAATCGATAGCGACGGCGCTGGTGATCGTATCCCCTTCCTCCAGAATCCTGGCGTCGGGGTTCCCAGGTGTCAGGTCGATGATCTTGTCACCCAGCAGCCCCTGGGTGCGAATTCGTGCCTCGGAATCGGAGCGAATTTGCTCCTGCACCAACCGGTTGATCGCCAGCGTGATCTCGAGCACGTGATCGGGGTGCCGGCGCTCGGCGACCGGGACGAACTCGATGGCGGCGACCTTGCCGACGTCCTGTCCGGCCAGCCTCACACTCGCACCTTTGATCAGGCCGTTCGCGCTTGGCATGAAGGTCGTGAGGCGGTAGCGCTCTCCGAAGACCGCCCCGGTCTCGCCGATGAAGAAGACCGCCACGGCCAGCACGATGAGGGCAACGGTCACCGCCAGACCTACGCGGACCTGGCTCCAGGCAATCCTCGATGTGCCGTTCATGATGGGGGCGGCCTCCTCACTCTCCCTCTCAATCTATGAATTCCTGAATATAGGCGTTGTCCGAGGCACGAATTTCGTCCGGGGTGCCGTAGAAGATGATACCACCATCTTGCAGCATCGCGATATGGGTGGACACCGCGAGCACAGCCCGCATATCGTGGCTGACGACCACCGATGTGACGTCGAGCTCGGTTTCAAGTCGCCTGATCAATTCCACGATGGTCCGAGCGGTCACCGGGTCGAGGCCGGTCGTCGGCTCATCATAGAGCAGGATCTTCGGCTGGTGAGATATGGCGCGCGCGATACCCACACGCTTCTTCTGGCCGCCGGAAAGCTCCGCCGGCAGCCGCGCGCCCAGCTCGTCCATCGACAGGTTGACCATCTCCAGCGCTTGGCGCACCCTCTCGGCCAGTTCATCCTCCGTCAGATGCATGTGCTCCCGCAAGGGGAAAGCGACGTTCTCGAAGACGCTCAGCGAGTCGAAGAGCGCGGATGCCTGGAAGACCATGCCCATCTTCTGCCGAACCTCCAGCACCTCCTCGAACGAAAGCTGATTGATATCCTCGCCGTCGATGATCACTTCTCCGCTGTCCGGCACCAGCAGGCGCAGGATGAGCTTGAGGATGGTGGATTTCCCAACGCCGGATACGCCGACGATGGCCAGCGCGTCACCCTCCCGCACCTCGAACGAGATGTCCTCCAGTACCGAGTTGTCGCCGAATGACAGGTAGAGGTGCCGCGCCTCGATGACGACCGGCTCCAGCAGGCCGGACGAAGCAGCGGCGGAGGTTTGCGCGTTAGACGGTGGCTGACGTTCGTCGTCCATCACTCGACCAGAATTGAGATGAGGAGCTGCGTCAGAAAATAGTCGACCGACAGGATCAAGATCGAGGCGGTGACCACGGCGCGCGTCGTGCTCACGCCCACGCCTTCGGTACCGCCTCGCGTCTGCAGCCCGAAGTAGCAGCCCGTCATGGCGATGATGCCGCCGAAGAAGAACGGCTTGATCAGGCCCGCCAGCACGTCCTTCGGGATGACCCGGAAGATGAAGCCGGATTGGGCCAGCGTCTGATAGACGGATCGCATGTAAAGGTCCGGCGTGAGATCGAGCTTGACCACGGCGATCAGCATGCCACCGAAGATCGCTACGGTGTCGGTGATCACCGTGAGCACGGGGAGCATCAGCAAGGCGGCGAGCAGCCTGGGGGTGACCAGCTTCTTGATAGGGTCGACGCCCAGAACGTTCAGGGCATCGATCTGCTCCGTCACCTTCATCGAGCCGAGCTGGGCCGCCATGCCGGCGCCCACCCGGCCCGCCACCATCAAGGCAGTGAGCACCGGACCCAGCTCGCGGACCGTGCTGGCCGCTACCAGTCGCCCGATATAGATGATGGCCCCGAAGCGTCGCATCTCGACCGAGCTCTGCAGCGCCAACACCATCCCGGTGAAGAGCCCGGTCAGCAGCACGATGCCCAGCGAGCCGACGCCGATCTTATCCATCTGCTGCAGGGTGTCCCGCCAGTAGAAAGGCCGGGAGAAGACATAGCGTATCGCCTTGGCCGTCAGGACGGAGTACTCCTGGACGCCCAGGACCGCTCGTTTCACGTAGCCTTCAACCGTTGCCCCAATTCGGGCCATTCGTTCCCTCCACTCGGCGGCTCAGCCAGGCCTTTGACAGCCAGGTTCGCCTTGTTTTATCTTCGCGCGCCACCTTACGCAAGGAAAGCCCCGACTGCAGGCCGTCACAGCCCCCGACTCGATCGACCGGCCACCCGTTGTAACGCCGTTGATGGCACGGAGTTTGAACCACCAATGCGCGCCAACCGGCGTGGAGTGGTCGAGATCGGGATATCCGGCGCCGCCGGAGTAGACGGATCGGAACGGTGGCGGGGCGGCTGGAATGGATTGGAGTGACGTTAGAACCACGGGAACCCAAAATGACACGGTCTATACCTCAGGACATCGAGATTGCACAGGCAGCGAAGCTCAAACCTATCGAGCAGATCGCGGAATCGCTGGGGCTGAGCCCCGATGAGTACGAGCCGTACGGACGGGGCAAGGCGAAGGTCTCGCTGGAGCTGTCGAAGCGCTCGCCAAGAGCGAGACTGGTGGTGGTGACGGCGATCACGCCCACACCCGCCGGGGAGGGGAAGAGCACCGTGTCGGTCGGCCTCGCGCAGGCGCTGAGCAAGCAGGGAGTGAATAACGTGCTCTGCCTGCGTGAGCCGTCGCTTGGGCCGGTGTTCGGCATCAAGGGTGGGGCCGCCGGCGGCGGCTACGCCCAGGTCGTTCCCATGGAGGACATCAACCTCCACTTCACCGGCGATCTGCACGCCATCACCAGCGCCCACATGCTGCTCTCGGCAATGTTGGACGCCCACATCCACCACGGCAACGCGTCGGGCATCGATGTCCGCCGTATCACCTGGCCCCGCAGCGTAGACATCAACGACCGGGCGCTGCGCAATATAGTGATCGGATTGGGCGGGCCCGTGAACGGCGTGCCGAGGCAGGACAGCTTCGTGATCACCGCCGCCAGCGAGATCATGGCCATCTTCTGCCTGTCGAGAGACATCGAGGATCTGAGCGAGCGCCTCGGCAGGATCGTCGTGGGTTACACGTCGGCGGGTGAGCCGGTCCGGGCGTCGGACCTGAAGGCGGAAGGCGCCATGACCGTGCTGCTGCGTGACGCGCTCTCACCGAATCTGGTGCAGACGTTGGAAGGCGGGCCGGCCTTCATCCACGGCGGCCCGTTCGGCAACATCGCCCACGGCTGCAACTCCATCATCGCCACCAGGACGGGCCTCGGCCTGGGTGACATCGTGGTCACGGAAGCGGGATTCGGCTCCGAACTCGGCGCCGAGAAGTTCTTCAACATCAAGAGCCGGATCGCCGGGCTCGATCCCAGGGTGGCGGTCATCGTCGCCACTACGCGAGCCCTGCGGCATCACGGCGGTGCCGCCAAGGACGATCTCGGCAAAGCGAACCCGGAGGCGGTGGAACGGGGACTGCCGAACCTCGATGCGCACATTCACATCGTGAAGCAGCACGGTGTTCCCGCGGTCGTATCGCTCAACGTGTTCGACGGCGACACGGGGGAAGAACACAGGATGATCATCGACCGCTGCGCCGAGCTGGACGTGCCTTGCCTGAAGACCGAGATCTGGGCCAGAGGTGGCGAAGGTGGCCTGGAGCTGGCGGATGCCGTGCGCGAGATAGTCGAGACCGGCGGTGCGGACTTCAAACCGCTGTATCCTCTCGACATCTCCATCAAGGAGAAGGTCGAGACGATCGCCACGAAGGTCTACGGTGCCGACGGCGTGAACTACACGCCGGCGGCGGAGAAGCAGCTCGCCCAGCTCGAGAGTCTCGGCTTCGGCGATCTGCCGATCTGCATGGCCAAGACCCAGTATTCGCTGAGCGACGATCCCGCCAAGCGCGGCCGACCCGAGAACTTTGACATCACGGTTCGTGAGCTCAAGGTTTCCGCCGGCGCCGGCTACGTGGTCGTCTACACCGGCGACGTCATGACTATGCCCGGTCTCGGCAAGAAACCGGCGGCCATGAACATGCGGGTGAACGACAAGGGCCAGATAGAGGGGTTGTTCTGATGGCTGATCGAGAGCGCGTACACACCGACGGGGCACCGGGCGCGATCGGGCCGTACTCCCAGGCGATCGTGAGCGGCGGGTTCGTCTACACCGCCGGCCAGATCGGGCTGGATCCAAGCACGGGCGAGTTCGTTACGGGTGGCGTGGAGGCTCAGGCCGAGCGCGTCTTGCAGAACCTGTCCGCGGTTCTCGAGGCGGCCGGGTCCAGCATGAGTGATGTGGTGAAGACGACGATGTACCTGGCGGACATGAGCGACTTCGCCGCCATCAACGAGATCTACGGCCGGCATTTCACCGAACCGTTCCCGGCACGTTCGGCCGTGCAGGCGGCGGCGCTTCCGAAGGGCGCGTTGGTGGAGATCGACGCCATCGCTCTCGTCAGCTGAGGGCAAACTAGCCCCCCCCAGCCAGGGGACCGTCCGTCGGCTCGGCCTGGGGACGCCGCTGAGACGGCCGAGCGGGATGGGAACAACGATGCCTTTATCGAAGTCAAAGGATCTACAACAGATTCCCGGCGTTGGCCCGAGTATCGCGCGAGACCTGGAAGATCTCGGCGTCCGCCGTGTCGAGGATCTTTTCGGTGCCGATCCAGAGCGCCTGTATCAAGGGCTCTGCAGGGTTCGAGGTGTCTCGGTCGATCGCTGTGTTCTCTACGTTTTTCGGTGCGCGGTGTACTTCGCCAGCCACCGCGAGCACGATTCGGACCTCCTCAAGTGGTGGAACTGGAAAGACTCGGCGGATGGTGACGTCGAGTAGGCCTCATCCTGTCAGCTAGCGGCGGCGCTCTCGCCGGCCACGCCCAACAAGGTGGCAGGGTTGCGATGATGGACGGAGAGGTCAGAATTAGGTCAGAATCGGCATTGCGGGCCAATCTCAATCACCGAGAATGGCCTCACATAAAGAGCGGGGGCGGATCGGGCCTGGTGGCTCGACTGGTCTTCAAAACCTACCACCTACCTACTCCCACACCCAGAATCCGCTAAACATGCGGCTTTCCGGCCGCCCCCTAGTGGCATGTGTGGCATGTTTGAGCGCCTGTTACGGCACAAATACGGCACAGGCCCCACGGCGAGTTGCCGTTCACGCCGTTTCAATCTCTATCCTCGATAAGTTTCCAAACCTCGATCGGGATGCCGACGTCCAATCGGAGGATTGGGAATGTTCGTATCTGAGAGGCGTGGAGCCGATCCTTCACCTTCACTTCAACTCCGAGAACGTCCCCTTTGTCGTTGATCAATAGGAGATCCGGCCAGCCATTTCTGAAACCAAAGGGATCTTTGCATAGCTCCTCTGCAATCAGCCACCAGCGTTCGACCCCAATCGCGTGAACCATTTCCATCCCCAAGGGGA
>JAZGAL010000112.1:0-36913 GCA_036475815.1 Gemmatimonadota bacterium | reverse complement strand
ATGCTGGCCTGAGCCCAGCCCGACCCCATTTCTATGTAGGAATTGACAAGGCCACGATTTTCCAGAGAGTTATCGAATGAGTTCAAGTATTCGTCTGTTTGACCGGGATAGGCTGTCCTCGGTGCGCCGTTGGCGCCGTTATCGGAAAAGAAGATGATCATGGTATTGTCGTATTCGCCGATCTCCTTCAAGTAGTCGAATACCCGCTTGATCTGCTCATCTATATAGTCGATCATCGCCGCGTATACTTCCATGTCACGCGCGGCTAACTGTCTCTCCTCGGCGCGCATCTCGTCCCAGGCCTTGACCGACGCCAGGCGTGGGAAGGGGCTGGCATCCTCGGGGACGATGCCCAGATCCTTCAATGCCTGCAGCCGCTCCTCACGCAACACGTCCCAGCCCTGGTCGTACTTGCCCTTGTACTTGTCGATGTACTCCTTGGGAGCGTGCAGGGGATCGTGAGGTGCGGTATAGGACAGGTAGCCAAAGAACGGCTTGCCGTCGCCGTTGTTCTGCTCGATCCACTCAAGCATGAAGTCGGTGTAGTTCTTCGTTGAGTAGAAATCTTCAGGCAATTCCTCCACCGGTTTACCGTTCCGCCGGTAGACCATCGTCTGCGGAGGCGACAGCGGTTTGCGGTCGCTCCAGTGACTCCCTCCACCGGGCACGAGGATGAACGTCTCTTCAAAGCCTCGGGCATGCGGACTGGTCTCCTCGTCAAAGCCGAGGTGCCACTTGCCCGCCATGTATGTATGGTATCCGCCCGCTTTGAGGATCTCCGGAAGGGCCGCAACTTGGAAGTTGAGATATCCCTCGTAGCCGGGATGCCCCTCCGCCTCGGGTGTCACGAATTCCCCCATCGTCCCGAGGCCCGCCACGTGATTGTCCGTGCCAGATAGCAGAACCGAGCGAGTGGGCGAGCAGCTGGGGAGCACGTGGAAGTTGGAGAGGCGCAGACCTTCCTCCGCCAGGCGATCCAGAGTCGGCGTGGCGATTTCTCCACCAAAGGAACGGATGTCCGAATAGCCCAGGTCATCAGCAACAATGAGCAGGATATTCGGCTGCCTTGTGGTTTCCTGTTCCCCTGTACAACTCGAGAGGGCAAGGGCCAGAGTGGGTACAAGGCCAATCAGCCGAAGCGTCTTTATCATCGCGCACCTCCCGAACGTTGCTCGTCAGTTGAGATTCAGAGTGATCCCTTACTACGCGTTGACCTCGTCGTAGATACCAGCAGTTACCGGTTTGCTCATGGGTTCAGCAGTTCACTGGGACCGGTATTCGCGGATCTCGCCCGGCTTGACCGTGGGGTCTTCCAGCATGGCCAGTGCGGTCAACACGAGCGCCTCCTGGCCTGCCCGATCGCCGGGCTCGCCGAGCAAGGCTCCGAAGGGTCGGTCGACCAGCAAAGTCCGGGGCGCCAGGATGCGCTCGGCGACCTTGCGCAGGTTCATGATGCAGACCGTGCAGATGCCCCGCTCTTCAACCTGCCTCGCCACCAGACCCACGGTCCGGTTGCAGCTGGGTCAGGCGGGGGTCAGGAGAACCGCGTCCACCTCCCGCTGCTCGAGCATGCCGGCCAGCTGCGGGCCGTAGACCGTCTCGAGCTTCCGCGTGGCCGGGACATAGCCCATGAACGAGTAGTGGGTATCGGCCAGCTCGCCGACCACACCTTCATCAACCAGTTCCCGGCTGAGCGGAATCGGGAAGAGGACATTGATGTCCTTTCTCGCAATCCCGTGGTCGTAGTGCGGGTGGTAGATTTCGAGCTCGGCGGGATCCACATCCGCTGCGATCTCGCGGAACGTCGGATCGCCGCGCTTGCCTGTATTGAACGGCTCGCCGCCGGGCGGTACGAAGCCACCGGTGCTCACCAGTGCGAGACGCGCTTCCGCCAGCGGCTTCTCGAGACGGTGCAGGCTCGGCGCGTCACGCTGCCGGCCGATGCCCAGCGCGAGCCAGGCTTTCCCGGCCAGGTTGAGATCGCGTTCGGCGTCACGCATCGCCGGACCCGCTCGCCGTCTTGACCACGTTGGGTGGCTCCAGCTTCGCCAGTTGGGTCAGGTTCCCGGTGATTCTGCGAAGCAGCATGATCAGCATAACGGCGATCCCGACCAGGCCCAGGAAGTCGAGGGGTCCGAACGGGATGTCCTTGAACTCCCAGACTGGCTCGAAGCCCAGGGCGAGGGCGCTACCCGTCAGGATGAGGATCACTCGTACTTCCGTGGGTCCGATGTATTCGTAGCCAAACTGGAACGTCTTCATCACGAACGTCTCGAGATACACGTTGATCGACATCAGGTAGTAGGCGATGAGCATCGCCAGCCCCACGGAGAGCAACAGGTACGGAGAGAAGCCGAGGCCGACACTCACAAACGCGACGGCGAACATGTCGATGATGTGGTCGAGGTAGTAGCCGTAGCGCGGCCGCTCGATGCGCCTGACCCGGGCCAGCGTGCCGTCCAGGCTGTCGCCCACCCAGTTGATCACCCACAGCAGATTCGCCAGCCACAGGTAGTTGACGCTCCGGCCGGACATCGCGTAGCAGATGCCGATGCCCGCGGCCGACGCTATGCCGACTACGGTCAGGTGATCGGGCAGCACCCACTTCGGCAGTAGCGCCGCCATGCGCGGGAGAGCGTACTGCTCGAACGAACGAAGCAGGTACTTCGGTTCGCGGTGATGCTCAGCGTCAGACATGCTCGGCCTCCTGTCGTTCTTGCCTTTTCCGGTTGAGCAGCGGCCTCAGGAACCGCCCGGTAAGGCTCCGTTTGGTCCCGGCCACCTTCTCCGGCGTGCCGGCCGCCACCACTTCCCCACCACGCTCACCGCCCTCGGGACCCAGATCAATGATCCAATCCGCCGTCTTGATGACGTCGAGCTGATGCTCGATCACGATGACCGTGTTTCCCCGCTCGACCAGCCGGTGCAGCACGTGGAGCAGCAGCCGGATGTCCTCGAAGTGCAGGCCCGTCGTCGGTTCGTCGAGGATGTAGAGCGTCCGGCCGGTCTGGACCTTCGAGAGCTCCGTGGCGAGCTTGACCCGTTGGGCCTCACCACCGGACAGCGTGGTGGAGCTCTGCCCCAGCGTGATATAGCCCAGGCCCACATCATGAAGCGTCTGCAGCTTCCGTCTGACGCTCGGTATCGGCTCCAAGAACTCCAGCGCCTCCTCCACCGTCATCGCCAGCACGTCGGCGATGCTCTTGCCCTTGTAATAGACCTCGAGGGTCTCGCGGTTGTAGCGGCGGCCGCGACATACCTCGCAGGGAACATAGACATTGGGCAGGAAATGCATCTCGATCTTTACCAACCCGTCTCCGCGACACGCCTCGCAGCGGCCGCCCTTCACGTTGAAGCTGAAGCGGCCCGGCGAGTAGCCGCGGATCCGTGACTCGGGCAGCTGCGCGAAGAGTTGCCGAATCGGGGTGAAGACGCCCGTGTAGGTGGCCGGGTTGGATCGCGGGGTACGGCCGATTGGCGACTGGTCCACATCGATGACCTTGTCGATGTGCTCCAGTCCCTCGAACGCATCATGCGTTCCCGGAACGAGGCGCGACCGGTACAGCCTGCGTGCCAGCTCGCGGTATAGAGTCTCCTCCACCAGCGTCGACTTACCCGAACCCGAGACACCCGTGACACAGATGAAGCGCCCCAGTGGAAACTCCACGTCGATGTTCCTGAGGTTGTACTGTCGAGCGCCGCGCACCCAAAGACTGTCTCCCGTGCCCGGGCGCCGCGACTCCGGCACATCGATCGTCCGATCGCCGCGCAGGTAGGCGCCGGTCAGGGATTGCGGCGACGCCAGCACATCCTCGAGCGATCCCTCGACTACCACCTCGCCGCCGGTGCGGCCTGCGCCGGGGCCCAGATCCACTATGTGGTCGGCTCGACGAATCGTAGCTTCGTCATGCTCGACGATTATGACGGTGTTGCCCAGGTCACGGAGCGCCTCGAGCGTGTGCAGAAGGCGATCATTATCCCGCTGGTGCAGACCGATGGATGGCTCGTCGAGGATGTAGAGAACGCCGACAAGCTTGGAGCCGATCTGCGTCGCCAGGCGAATCCGCTGAGCCTCGCCGCCCGCGAGACTCTCGGCGCTTCGACCCAGCGTCAGGTAGCCCACGCCGACATCGGCGAGGAAACACAGGCGCTCGCGTATCTGCTTGAGGATCGGCCCCGCCACTGCACCGTCCGGCCGCGAGCGGCGACCGTTCCCGCCCCTGCCCAACCCCTCAAAGAACTCACGCGCGCGGTCGGCGGTCATCTCGACCACGTCACCGATTGACTTCCCCTCGAAGCTCACGGCCAGCGCCTCAGGACGCAAGCGGCGGCCGCCGCATTCACCGCAGACCGCGCTGGACATGAACTCCGAGAGCCGGGCACGGAGCCTATCACTCGTTGTCTCGTAGTAGCGGCGCTCGAGCCGGGCGACTTCGCCTTCCCAATCGAGCTCCTCGGACCCGAACAGAACCTGCTGCCTCATCGCCTCGGGAAGCTCGTCCCAAGGCGTGTTGGGGTGCACGTCATGTTCGCGAGCCAGGGGCTCGATGATCCGCTTGCGCACGAAGCCGATGGGCGAGCCCCAGGGGATGAGCACGCCCTCGAGCAGCGACAGCCGGCCGTCGGCGAGCATCAAATCAGGGTTCGCCACTTTGCGCGTTCCCAGTCCACCGCAGGCCGGACAGGCCCCGTAAGGCGAGTTGAACGAGAACTGCCGCGGCTCGAGCTCGGGAAGGTTGATGCCGCAATCGGGGCAGGCGTAGCGTTCGCTGAACAGATGGCTCTCCGGCTCACCGCTGTTCTGGTACCGATCCACCTGCACCAGGCCGTCCGCGGTTCGGAGAGCGAGCTCGATGGAGTCGGTCAGTCGCGCCCGGTCATCCTTACGTACGGTCAGCCGATCGACGACGACCGCGATGTCATGGTTGATGTTGCGCTTCAACTTGGGCGGGCTGTCCAGATCGTAGGTCTCGCCGTCGACCCGTACCCGCACGAACCCATCCCTGCGGGCACGCTCGAAGAGGTCCTTGAACTCGCCCTTCCGGCCGCGAACCATCGGCGCCATGACCTCGATACGCGTCTTGCGAGGCCATTGTAGAACGGCGTCCGCTACCTGTTCCGGCGTCTGCCGCTGCACCGGTTTTCCACAATTCGGGCAGTGCGGTGTACCGCAGCGCGCCCAGAGCAGCCGCAGGTAGTCGTAGATCTCGGTGATGGTGCCCACGGTGGAGCGCGGGTTGCGCCCCGCCGTCCTCTGCTCGATGGAGATCGCCGGTGAGAGGCCATCGATGGCATCGACATCGGGCTTCTCCATCAGCCCGAGAAACTGGCGTGCGTAGGCGGAAAGCGACTCGACGTAGCGGCGCTGCCCTTCCGCATAGATCGTGTCGAAGGCGAGGCTCGACTTCCCGGACCCCGACAGCCCCGTGATCACCGTGAGCTCGTTGCGGGGTATACGGACGTCGATGTCCTTCAGGTTGTGCTCACGCGCGCCGCGAACGATCAGGAACTCGCCATGCATGACGCTACCGCCACATTCTATTCGGCGGGTACCACGACGCCAAGCGCGCCGGGCCGCACGGTCGCCACGAACGGCGTCGTCGCGCCAAGTCGCTCGCCGTCGACCTGAACCGCAAGCGTCGGATCCGCTTCCACCCTGATCTCGCGCCCCCGGAAATAGCGCAACCGCTGGTTCCGCGCCTGACGGCCTGTGATTATCGATGTTACCGCCGAGAGGAACTGCGCCGTCGTCTCGACGGCTAGCACGCAGACATCGAGCTGGCCGTCGTCGGGTTTGCCATCCGGAATCAGGTCGATCGGCCGCCGTAACATCGGCGCCGTGAGACCCGGCATGTTGGCCACTTCGACCCCGATGCCTCTGCACGTGGTTTGCCGGCCGTCCACCGTGATCCGCAGCGTCGACGGTTTCGGTGAGAAGGCGGCCGCCGCGGCGGCGTGGACATAGGCCAGATAGCCGACCCGTCGCTTCAGCGACGAATCGGGTCGCACAACGTCGGCATCGAAGCCCGCGCCGGCGATACAGGTGAATGGCTGCCCGTCGATCATGCCCACATCGATCTTCCTCACACCGCCGGTCAGCGCGACCTCGAGCGAACGATCCACGCCCTTGGGCAGCCTCATGTTGGCGGCCAGCTGGTTACCCGTGCCGACCGGCAGGAGCGCCATGGCCGCGTCCGTGCCGGCGAGCGCGGAAACGACCTCGAGCACTGTGCCGTCGCCACCGGCCACCAGCAATCTCCGGTAGCCGTCCGCCAACGCATCGCTGGCGAGCTCCTCCGCGTGGCCACGCCTTTCCGTATAGGCATAACCGTAGTCCACCCGGCGTTCTGTCAAGACCGTCTCGACACGACGGCGAAGCCGCTCCGGATCCCGCGCTCCCGCCACCGGGTTGTGGATGACGAACAGTCTGGCTTCCGAAGTCACGCCCATGAAATCGCCCGCCTCAGCCGCCCGCCGCCGAGGGGCCTCGCTCGAGCTCCTCGAGTCGCGCGATTCGCTCTTCGGTCGGCGGGTGCGTGCGGAACAGTCGGGTCAGCATACCACGCCGCAATGGATTAACGATGCAGATATGCGCGGCGGATGGGCTCACATCCATCGGGACACGCCGCGCGACTCTCTCCAGCTTGTCGAGCGCCCGTGCCAATCCCCGCGGCGTTCCAGCGATAGCGGCGCCCAGCCGGTCAGCCCGGTACTCCATCTGCCGGCTGATCGCCATCTGCACCAATATCGCCGCCAGGGGCGCCAGTATCAGCATGGCGAGAGCGGCAATCGGGTTGCGGTCCCGGCCGCCGAAGAAGAAAGCGAAACGCGCCAGCAACATGACCGATCCGGCCATGGTCGCAGTCATCGTATTGGTCAGCATGTCGCGGTTCTTGATATGCGCAAGCTCGTGAGCGGTCACGCCCTCCAGCTCCTCGCGACCCATCACCCTGGGGTCGAGGATACCCTCGGTGAAACACACCACCGCGTGCTGCGGGTCGCGACCGGTGGCGAAGGCGTTGGGCTGCTGGCTGGGCGCGATCGCGACCGCCGGCATGGGAAGGCCGGCCTGCCGTCTCAGCCTGTCAACCATCTCGTACAACCGGGGCTCATCCTGGGCAGCGATGCGCCGAGCGCGGTAGGCGCGCAGTACCGCTTTATCACTGAACCAGTACATCCCGAAGTTGAAGAGCCCCACAAACAGAAATGCCGGGAGCATCGCGCTGGGACCCCCAAACGTGTAGGCAACGCCGACTACCAGGGCTGTCAGCGCCGCCATGAGCCCGAAGATCTTTACGTAGTTTCCCATATCAGTAAGCCCATCCGTAGAGAAGGAAAACCCCGATCGACTGCTCGAGGGATCGCCCCGGGCCGCCGTAGTAGAGGACTCCCTCGCGTCCGAACCGCGGCTCGGTGATGCCCCGGAGAGTCAGCCTTTCATCCAACCGCCAATCCAATCGCACCGTCGGGCGCACTGCACCGACCAGGTGCTGAGCGACGCTCACAAAGACAGCGGGCGCCAGGTACCAGCCCACCTCCACTTGCGTGGCGGCGAGGGCCGGGCCCACGCCACTTCGGTACTCGCCCTCGGTAGTGGTAGGCGTCACCCGGCTGATATCCACGTAAGCGATACCCGCCTCCCCCACTAGCAGCGAGCTCAGCGCGTAGCCGAGGAAGGCCTGGGGAACACCCGACGTGACGTCATCGAGCAGATTCCTCTCCTGACTCGTGCGGGTCAGCTCGTAGGACGGCCGGCCGAACAGCAGATAAGAGAGCAGATCCGACTCGGGAATTTTCGGCTGGTGGTCGGAGTCGAGAACCAGGGTCATGTCCTCAAGCGTACCGCCAACCCGCAGCTTGATCTCGATCGGCTGCTTCTGAGTCTGGACGGTATAGAGGGCGGAAATGTTCAGGCCCGGATTCATGTCGCCCACGAAGTCGATAGTTCCCTCCGTCACCTCAAAGCGCTTGTTGAACAGCCTGTAGTCGCCGCGAACAGCCTGAAGCGTACCGTCGATTCTCCACTCTTCCTGGCCCGGCTCCATCCGCACCGTCAGGTCGCCGGCGATCTCGACGTTCATCTCGGCCGACCGCAGCCAAGTGTCCTGCTCGACCTTCAGCCCGAGATCCATGGTGAGGTTCTCCAGGAACGGGCTGATCGGTGGGCGGCCGACTTCCTCCATTTCGCCGAGCAGGGTGAAGCCCTCCTCGAACAGGTCGACGATCTCCTGCTGGCGCCCGATCTCCTCGACAAACATCACGCCGCTCACCACGGATAGATCACCATCGACCGTCGGTCGCTCGTAGCGCCCCCGCAACCGCACGGTGCCGGATACCACGGCGTACGCATCGAGCTGGTCGTAGGCCGGAAGCTCTTCGGCATCGAGCGTGAGAGCGAACTCGGGATTGCTAAGGGTAGTGAATGTGATCGTGCCCCGCACGGTGCCACGCCCGGTGGGCGAGCCCCGCATGACGACATCTTTCAGCTCCAGCACGTTGCCGCTGAACTCCAGCGGCCCCTCGACCTCTCCGTAAAGAATGCCGGTCCTGTTGACGCGAAAGACGCCGGCGGTCAGTCTGGCGGGCCCGTCCAGGTCGAGCGCTTTGGGTGTTCCGCGAATGTAGATCGTTCCCTCGGCTTGACCCTGCAGCTCGGAGATCTGATCCGTGATCAGCGAGGCAAGCGTCAGCGGTACGCTGTCCCCCTCCAACGTCAAATCGATCGCTCGCTCCGGCAGAGCCGCCCGCAGCCCCGGCAGAGCTAGGTCAACGGGCATCGTGCCGTACAGCCGGAACATCCGGGTTTCGCCCTGCCACATCGAGATTTCCACCGCCGCATCGCCGCTCTGGAAATCGATGCTGCCGCGGAAGGAAGTGAAGTCGACGCCGGCCAGCCGGCCATCGACCAGCTCGAACTCGCCCTGCAGGCTGGGGTCCTCGGCGCGTCCGGAGAGCTCGGCGCGAGCCTTGAGGATGCCGGCCACACCAGCGCTGTCGGACCACAGCGTGGCGATCTCGGCGAGATCCGCCCCATCGACCTCAGCCCGGAACAACGTGGGGCCGGTGGCTTCGATCAGCCCGCCGGCTTCGAAAAAGCCCGTCGCGCTCGCGACCTCCAGCCCGTCCACCGCGATCGCGCCGCTGCCGGCCAGGTGGACGGTCGCCGGTCCGGCCAGGACCCACCTCGAGCTCCCGAGTTGCAACGTCAGCGAATCGAGCCCGATCGTGCGGGCGTCGCCTTCAACGCTGGAGCGGATTCGCCCGGCCACCGCCGCGCCTTCCTTGGCGATATCGAACTCGAGCGTCGTCCGGTTATCCGCATGCTCAAGGCGCAACGCGAGCTGGTCGAAGCGCAACCGTCCCATGCCGACGCCCTTCGCCTGCACAGCGCCACGCGCGCGCAAGCCTTCATCGTAGTCTCCGACATCCAGATCATCGATGCTGAAGCTGTCGGCAACCAGGTCGCGATAGGTCAACCTCTGGCCCACAACTCTCCCGCGAACGGCGAAGTTTCCAGCCTCCGCGACGATCCAGCCTTCAACCCGGGCCGAGCCCTCCACTCGCGGCGCCTCGGCAGGTGCGGTGGATGCGCTGGCGCTCGCCAGCAGGGCCGGCGCCGCCAGCGCCTCGAGCGTCGGGAAGAACCAGGGGTTGAGCGCGCCGAGACTGTCCGCCTGCAGCTCGAAGCGAAGACTGTCCCGCTCTTCCGGCAGCAGACCCAGAGCGCCGGATGCACGCAACTCGCCGAACTCTCCCTTCACCACGATGGTGTCTACAAGCAGCCGGCCGTTCGCGATGCGTAGAGTCGCCACGGCTGAATCGAATCCCACGCCGCCAACGAACGACGCGAAAAGATCCGCCCGGCCCTGAGCCTCGAGTTCCTGAAGTGTCGCTCCCCGAGCCTCGAACTCCACACGGAAATCGAGGTCGGAGGCCGCCAGACCTTCCCGGAACTCGGGCAGGCTGACACGCCAGCCCTGAATCTCACCCCGATAACGCGGAGGATCTGCTGCCAGCCGGAGGTTACCGCTGGCTCGGAGCGAATCGCCCGAGCCCACGAGATGGGCCACGACATCGAGGTCGTCAAGCGGGCCGACGGCGCTGAATTCGCCCCTGAACTCGCCCCGGAACGGGATCGCCGGGAAGTACTCGGAGAGCGTGGTGAGCGAGAACGGATCGCCGGTCACGTTCACATCGAGCCGCAGGGGGGATGTGCCGTTCGCCGTTATCGTCCCCCCACCGCTCAGGTGAGTCGGCACGAAGCGGCCGTCGCGCTGTTCGATCTCGAAATCCAGGGTGAGTCCATCCGCAAGCCGCCCATCCAGTCTGGCACGCCCATCGAGCTCACCACGTAACGCGAGACCTGGAACGAAGGCGCGAACCAGGTCCAGCTGGACCGTGTCGAGCTGCAGCTCGAGGTTTCCGGCACCCAACCCATCGCGCCCGGCGTGAACGGTACCGATCGCGATGACGTGCGAGGAGGCGATCAGCGTATCGGGCTCGATATAGACATCTGCATCGACTTGCAGATCCGACAGTGGGCCATCCAGGCTCACACGCCCGGTCAACACCGCGGGGATGGGAGCGGTCCAACCCGTGAGCGAGTCGATGAGCGCCGTCGTCAACCTCTCGATGTCCAGGTCCACGTCATCGAAGCGGAGGCCATCCGGCCCCTTCCGCAGCGTCATCGCGAACCGCCCCGAAAGGCGCGCATCGGGAGACTCCCAGCGGGCGTTCGTGGCCTCCAGGCTGATCCCGTTGCGCAGACTCAGGAAACGGAAATCGACATCGGCCACGCCCGGCGGCAGACTGGGCACGAGCCACATGATGTCATCGGTCGTCACCGGGTTGGCGTGAAGCTCTAGGTCGTACTCCGGATCGCCCGTGAGGGTCACCCATCCCCTCCCGAACAACCGTGAACTCGGCAGGACGCCTTCCCAGACCTGGAACGACAGCGTGTCCCCGTGAACCTCGATATCCGCCCTCAGCTGCTCTACCTCGATGGGCTCGCCGATGATCGTAGCGCGGCAGCTGAGTTGAGCCGCCTGGAAGAGGCGGCCCAACTCTTCCGGCGCCTCCACCCGGGCCGTGGGCAGGCTGGCGTTGAGTCGCTCGATCCGGAAAACCCGCTGCCAGCCGCCGTCCACCTGCTCCAGGTGCCAGCGAGCGGAATCCGGATCGGTCCCGTCGGGCTGCCACGGCATGCGGATAGTCACGTCGCCGGAACGGATCGCCACATCCCGGAGCACAATCCTGCGGCGGCGTCCTTCATCCTTCGGCGCCTCGGCTTCCGTGGCGGCCGTATCGCGTCCGCTGAAGACCTCGGAGAAATTCCAGCCTCCCTCCGCTGACGTGCTCAGCTGCACCACCGGACCGACCAGCTCGACTCCCGCCAGCGTGATATTGCCGAGCAAGAAAGCGGACCAGCGATAGTGAACGGTGACTGTGTCAATGCGGGCGAACTCGCTTCCGTCCGGCTCGTAGATGCGCACGCCCGCCATTCTGACCATGCGGAGCAGATCGCCCTCGAGCACGGCGTCAATCTCGACCCGGCCCTGGATGGCGTTGTTCAGCTTCTGAAGGGCATACGATCGCACCCGCTCCCGGCCCCAATCGGTGCGCGTGAGGCCCATGCCGGCGGACATCGCCAGGAGCAGCACGGCTCCCACGATCGCAAGCGGAATTCCGATCAGTCGCTCTTTCCAGGTCATCAGAACGCCTGCCCGATCGAGAAGTGAAGCTGCAGACGGCTCAAGAAGCCCCTCAGCCCGGGGCCCCTGAACGGGTCCCAGTCGAAGAACGCCGCTTCGCCGTTCTCATCTACGAGCTGCACCATCACTATCCGGTCGCCCCGGTCCACCAGGGTTACCACGGGGAGTCGCTCGGTGCCGCTGGTGTTGTAGCCGATATCCAGGCGCAGCGGACCTATGGGGCTCAGGTAGCGAACGCCGACCCCGGGGGACCACGCCCAGTCCTCGGCTGCGCTAATCTCCCCTCCGGTATCCCATACCCTGCCCACGTCCAGAAAGACCACACTGGTCCAACGCCCCGACGCGAAGGGCATCCGCAACTCCACGTTCGCCACGACCATGTTCTCGCCGCCGATAGGTCGCGGGAAGGTCTGGTCCGAAGTAAGCCCGGCTTGCTCCGGGTTGCAGATCCAGGTGCCTTCCGGTGTGATCAGATTGGGGTCGCAACCGCTCGGGTTCCGCTCGCTCAGAGCCAGATCCGTGGAATCCGTCAGCAACGTCTTGGGGCCCAGCAGGTTCTCTCCGTAGCCGCGTACCGTATAGGCGCCGCCGGCATACGAGCGCTTCAACGGGTGCGTCACCGCCCCCTGCGCAGATATCAGATTCACCCCTTCGAGCCCGGAGCCTATGGGGCGAACCAGCCCTCCCCGCAGCCTCAGGCCGAGGACGTTGTCCGAGCCCACCGAACGAAACCAGACAATTTCCCCCGCGGCCCGGTAGTAGGTCCACTCCGAGCCGGTGAAGCGCGAGGCCGTTTCGCCCTCGAGAGTGAATCGGTACCCTCTTGTCGGGCTCAGAACCCTGTCCGTCCTGCTCTGGGCATAGGTCAAAGCGATCCACGAGAGCCAGCGGGGCTCTGACAGCGTCTTGATGTCAGTCGGGTCGCAGATTCCGAAGTTGGCGCACCAGAGGAAATCGGCGCTTCCCTCCTCCAGGCTGTCGCGGCCTGGCCTGTAGGTGGCTATTACAGCGGTCCCGGGCGAAAGCTCGCGGCTGAACCTGACATCGGCCCCGTAGCTCACGCGCGCGTAGATCGCCGGCAGGCTCTGCCGCTCAGTGAAAACACCCAGGTGCAGCCAAGTCTCCGAGCCCAGGAACCAGGGTTGCTGGAAATCGGCACGCAGTCGCCAGTTCACCTTGTTATACGGGTTCGTGCCCACGTCTTCTTCGATGGGAACCCCTGCCTGACTGCACGGGAATCGCTGGGCGAGTGCCGCCGTCCCAATATTGGAGAGCACGCCCGTCACGTCGAGCCTGCGCGTGCCTCCGAGGAAGTTGCGGTGGGCCCAGCCGGCCTCGATCTGCAGGCACTCGGTTGTCGAGACGCCGAACCCGAACTGCACGGCCCGCGCCTCCGCCTCGTTGACCTGGACCAGGACATCGATGGTGGAATCCGAAACCGAAGGCTCAGCGGTTATCGCGACATAGTCGAACAGCGCCATCGAGTAGAGCTGCCGCTGGCTGCGGAGGATGGCCTCCTCGCTGTAAGGGTCGCCGGAACGGAAAGTCAGCAGCCGCTTGATGTCCTGCGTGTCGACCTCGATGCTGCCCTGGACCTCGATATTCCCAAATGTTGATCGCGCCCCCAGCTCCGCCCGCAACACGACATCCGCCTGCAGCGAGTCGTCACGCGGTATCAGGGCGTCAACCAATACCGCCGCTTCCGCCCAGCCCCGGTTACGCAACGCCCGCTCGATGCTCTCCCTCGATGCAGTTAGCGCTACTTCGCTGAACGGCGCACCGACCTGCAGCTGAACAGATTCGATGATCGCCTCGCTGTCGCTCACTTCTTCGAGACCCTGAATCGCGAGGCTGCGCACGATGACCGGCTCACCTTCCTCGATACGGAAGGTTACGTGTACCGCCTTCCCTTCGCGCGCCACCGTGGTGTCCACTTGAGCCTGCCTGTAACCGCGCCGGAAGTAGAAGACACGTATCCTGGCAACGTCGGTTCTCAGCTCGCGCGGGTCCAGCCGTTCCGTACGCCTAAAGGCGCCAATACCGACCCAGCAGAACGGGCTGAGGAACACCGACTTGCAACTGCTGGCACGGGTAACGATGCCCCGCTTGATCTCGTCAACGCTGAACGCCTCGTTACCCTCAATGTCCACGCGGCGGATGACAGGGAGAGTGTCGCGCGCGGTCGTCTGGGCCTGCGCTACGACCGGCACCGCGAGGCTCACGCAACAGGAGAGAAGAATGAGTGACCGCAAACTCGTGCTACACACAGGCCCGTTAGCTCTCCGGCCGGCCGCGCCGGCGAGCGTCAGGCGAGTCAAGGGAGCTCGGAGACGCTTCCCGGGCGGGTGGATTCGTCGAAGTACTGTTTGGCACCACTTGGGAAACAGTGCTGGCTGATCGCTACGAACTTATTAAGATCGCCGATCCAAACGCGATGCGCTACTCGGATCACCCCACCATCGATGCTGATCACATTGAGCGTGTTCCTCAGGCGCTCCCGCCCGCGCCCGCGCCTCGATGTGGTGGTGCCACACTGCACGATCACGATCCCGCGGCGCTCGAGCTCGCCGGGGAAGAAGTCCAGAGAGCTGCCGATGTATGCATGGTGCATGTGGCCCGCCAGAATCAGGTCCACACCCAGTTCGGTGAACCGCTTCAGTGCCCGGCGCGCAAAAGGCATGACGTTCGTTCTCTCGAAACCCGGCGGCGGTGCCAGATGATGATGTGTGACCACGATCCGCACCAGCGACCGCTCGGCGCTCTCGAAAGCACGGCTGGCGAAGTCGAGCTGAGATCGCCGGATGCGACCGTTTGTGAGCGTGAATCTGCGGCTCGAGTTCAGCGAGACGATGAGGAGCCCTGCCACTTCCGTCACCGTGTTCAGGTCCTTCGATATATAGCGGCGGTAGTTGCGATAAGGCAGCAGGAAGCGTTCCCAAAACCGGTAGAACGGAATGTCGTGGTTACCGGGCGTCACTATGACCGGCACATCAAGCTGAATCAGGAACTCCGATGCCTCTCGAAACTCCGAAGCCTTCGCCCGTTGAGTGAAGTCGCCGGAGACGACCACCACGTCCGGCTTCAGCTCTCGACTCTGCACCAACACGGCCTGAGCCACTTCCGGCAGGAAGGGCTTCCCAAAATGGAGATCGGACACGTGAAGTAACGTCGTCACGGCTTCGCGCTCCCTCGATCAGCTCACCTGTGGCCCGGCCAGCTCAGACCTTCTCTGCAGCCGGCTGAACGCCCAGACCCCATATGCCCCAATGACTATGAGTGACACGCTGATCATCTGCGCGAGCGTGAATATCCCCAGAAACCGGTCATCCTTGACGCGGAAGAACTCGATGAAGAACCGCTCGAAACCCGCAAGCATCAAGTACAGCATGAACAGCCAGCCGGCCCTGTAAGGATGTTTCCGCAGTCGCCAGAGCAACGCAAAGATCAGAAACGAAATCACTACTTCGAAGATCTGAGTGGGGTATACTCTTAGGACCTCCCAGTCGGGCACAGAATCGGGCACATCTACACCAAAGTAGTTGCGCAGATTGCCCGCCGTAGTCGGCGGCGAGCCTTTCGGGAACGCAACGCCAAGCGGGCCGTCGGTTGGTCGTCCGTAGTCGTCGCCGACGAGGAAGCAACCTATGCGTCCGATGGCGTATGCGATCGGCAGGCTCAGCGCCGCCACGTCCGCCACCTTCCAGAAGGGCAGCTTCTCGCGCCACAACACGTACGTGGCGCCAATGCTCCCCCCGATGAACCCGCCGTACCAGACCAGTCCCGCACGGGAAAAGAGCGTCTGCAACGGGGCGCGGACCAGAAGCGGCCAGTTCAAGAACGCGTAGTAGAGCTTCGCGCCGACGATACCGCCGATCAGAGCGCCCATGAGCAAAGACCAGGCTACATCTTTCGAATAGCCCTTCCGCCCGAACTCGAGGCTCGCGATCCAACCTCCGACGAGGAAGCAGAGCCCGAGCATGAGCCCGAAGCTCGTGAACTGGATCCCTTTGAACTCAAAAAGTATCGGGTACATACCGTCCGTTCCTCTTGTCCATATCAGTGGCAGTCAAGCGATCCCCGGCATCGGGAGGTCCGCCTGCGCATTCAAGTCGAGCCTGCCACGCTCGCCGCGCCCCAGACGAAAGTATGCGACCCGGGCTACCATAGCCGCGTTGTCGGTCGCCAGTCTCGGGGACGGCACGAACACCCGCCGGCCAGGCCCCAGCCGGCTCCGTATGCTTTCCGCCAGCGCTTTATTCCGGGCGACTCCGCCGCCCAACACTACCCGCTCGCAGTCCGTTACCCTCACCGCGCGCAGAGTCTTCTCGGTGAGTTGTTCCACGGCGGCACGCTGAAAAGCCGCGCTCAGATGCGCGACCTCGTCGCTCAACCGGCCCTCGTTCTCCAACTCCCGCACCCGCATCAGCACGGCCGTCTTGAGACCGCTGAAAGACATGTCGAAGTACTCGCCGCTGTCCTGCCTCTGACCCGGGCGTACCATCGGCACCGGGAACGGGTGGCGATCCGCATCACCCTCGCGCGCCTGCCGCTCGATCGCCGGCCCGCCGGGGTAGCCCAGTCCCAGCAGGCGCGCCACCTTGTCGAACGCCTCGCCCGCCGCATCGTCGCGGGTCTGACCCAGCAGCCGGTAGCGCCCCCACTCCTGTACATGGAGCAGGAGGGTGTGGCCGCCCGAAACCAGAAGCGCGACGAACGGCGGTCGTGCGCGGTCATCCTCCAGGACGGAAGCGAAGAGGTGGGCTTCCATGTGGTGCACGCCGATGAACGGACGATCCAGCGCGAAGGCGGCGGCCTTCACCCAGTTCACCCCGACCAGCAGAGACCCGATCAGTCCGGGCCCCGCTGTGACGGCCAAAGCATCCACCTCGCTGAACCGTACGCCTGCCTCTTCTAGCGTGCGAGCAACGACCGCATCGATGACCTGGAGTTGAGCCCGGGAGGCGACCTCGGGGACCACTCCGCCGAACCCGCCATGCATGTCCTGTGTCGCGATAACGTGCCCCAGCAAGTCGCGCTCGCCGCGGAGCACTGCCGCCGACGTGTCATCGCACGAGGTCTCGACGGCGAGGATAGTCGTGTCGCTCATGCTCAATTGCGTGGAGCCGTTCTCGGAACGCACGTGACTAGTTCGTGTCCTCCTCCACCAGCTCAACACGTGCCGAGTCCGGATCGATCACGACTTGAATGAAGGGGCCCAGCGGCGGAAGCTGGATTGGCAACAGCGATCCGTCAGCGGGCCTTCTAAACACGACCAGCGGCGTCAGCATCTCCGACCTGACTGACTCGACAGCACTCCGCGGTCCGCTGATGTGCACGTCCACGAGCGACGGCTCAATTCTGACATCGGCCCGGTCCGCGCCTCTCACGGCGACCGGCACACCGAAGAAAACCTGCTCAGCTCTCGGTTCCACCGCTACTGTGACCCGGACGCTGGACGACGACAGCTCCACCTGACCAGCGGGGTCCGGCTGTTCCAGCGGGAGCTCCACACTGATCGATTCGCGCAGGCCCTTGCGGACGACCGGGACCGTGACCACTGAATCGATAGCCTCCACCTTTGCCTCCGGCCCGGAAACCTGCACCGCGGGGGGGTCGACTCGCAGCGAGTCGGCTTGGACGAAACCGCTCGCCATGACGAGGGACACCCTGGGCACTACAGGAACCACCTTCTGAGCTCTCCGCTCGAAATGCAGCCGCAAGCTACCCGGGCGAACGCTGACCGCTCGGACATCCACCAGTTCCCGGCCGCCTCTACCCCTAACCATGTCGGGAGTCAGCTCGACGTCCCAAAGAAGCGACTCCACACTGTCGATGGAAACCAGTATCTGTGGCCTCGACACAGACAGCGCGGACAGGTCACCCTGCCGCCCCGTGAAGACGACCGACACCGCCTGGATCGGCGGCTCGAGCTCCGTCAGCACGTAAGCGGGATCGGTCGCGTAAACCACCAGATCGGTCGGTATCGTCCGCTGGGCCACCGTGTCCGCGCTTACAGCCACCCACAAGAACACCGCGAGCAGAGTGGCCGTGAGCATGTACAGCCAGTTCCGCCTCAGAGTTGTACGCCACTCATCCATCGTTACATCCTGAGCAGCTCATCGATAAGAGCCTGGTTGCCCGGTGAATCCCAATTGGTGGCCCCGATCAGCCGCTTGGCTATCCGGCCCTGGCGATCCAGCACGAAAGTTTCCGGCACTCCGACGGTCTGGAAAAGCCGGGTGATTCGTCCCTCAGGATCCAGGAGAATCGGGAAATCGAGACCGTACTCCTCGGCGAACTGCTGTACCTTCTCGCGATAGCCCGGTCCCGCATCGATGGAGATGGCGAGCACCGTAAAGCCCTTGTCCTTGTTGCGCTCGTAGATCGCCTTGATCGGCGGCATCTCCACACGACAGGGTCCGCACCAGGTCGCCCAGATATTGACCAGCACCACCTCGCCGATGTGATCTTCGAACGAAACTTCACCGCCGGCCAGGTCAGGCGCGCTGTACTCCGGCACCCGCTCGCCGACTTCCACACCCCGCGCCTCGAACCGGAAAGGCCTCGTGAGCGCCAGCACGGCGGCGACCGCTACCAACACCAACAATCCACCAACCAATCTCGATCTTTTCATCAAACGCCAATGCCGTCCTTTATCTCTACCTGTATCTCATTCTTGCACCGCTCAACCGCCACCCCGCCCCTCGGACGCCGTGTCCCCCGGTTCCTCCGGGACCGGCGCGACGGCTATGGTCACCGCTATCTTCGTCGCTCGATCCACAACTACGCCCGCCGCCGGCCTTTGCCTCAGCACCGTCCCCGGCGCCGCCAGCGACGCCGAGTCCTGCATCACCGACCCCAGCCGCAGGCCTATCCTCTCCAGCGTGGCGCGCGCCTCCACCAACGAACGCGTCACCAGGTCAGGCACTTGAGCCGCAGGCAGCCCCGCGCTGACGACGAGCTGGACTTTCCCCGGCAGCTGCACGGGAGTACCCGGTGCCGGCTTCGTGTCCACGACCTCCCCCACATCGGCCTCGGCATCCACCCATACCAGCTCGCTCTCGTAGCCCGCGCTCGCCAGGGCGATCTCCGCCTGGGCATGGCTCAGACCCACTATATCCGGCACCGGAGCAAGCTTGGGGCCGAGGCTGACCGTGACCCCGACCGCCGATGCCGGCCGCGCCACTTGTCCGCCCAACGGCTCCTGTGCCACCACGATGCCGACCGGCGCCGAGTGGTTGAGCCCCGCCTCCTCTTCATAGGCCAGACCCGCCCTCGCCAGTATCTCACGGGCCTCATCTGTCGTGTGGCCGACCAGGTCCGGCACGCGTATCAGGTCCGCCGCCACATTC
Organism: Gemmatimonadota bacterium; assembly: GCA_036475815.1. Taxonomy (GTDB): domain Bacteria; phylum Gemmatimonadota; class Gemmatimonadetes; order Palauibacterales; family KS3-K002; genus JBDHGH01. The sequence goes on along the minus strand of JAZGAL010000112.1, from coordinate 17,850 downwards.
TGTGACGGAAAAACGGCCAGCACCGTGACCAGGTAGCCCAGCACGAAGCCGGCACCGAGAACACCCGCCGCCGTCGCCAGTACACGCGGCGGCCGCAGCCAGGCCCGCCCACCGCCCGCAGACCGCTCAGACTGGAGCGGCTCAGCCGACCCGGCGTCTAAGTCTTGCGGCATACGCTCCATCCATGCCGTGGCGCTGGGGAAGCACCCGCAGCGTCCCGTCCGAACTCATCAGACCGCTGACCCGGGTCTGCCGCGGCGGATCGAGCTCGAACTCCCGGCGCCTATCTAGAAACGCTTCCACCTGCTCCTCGTTCTCCTCAGGTTCCAGCGAACAGGTCGCATAGATCAGCCAGCCACCCGGCGCTACCACGTCTGCCGCCCCATCCAATAGCCGCCGCTGCAGCTTCACCAGCTTCACAAGATCCTGCGGCTGGAGACGCCAGCGCCCGTCGGGGTGTCGCCCTAAGGTTCCGGTCCCGCTGCACGGCACGTCGAGCAAGACGACTCGGGCCTCGGAGACGGGCGGCCGGGTTGAGTCCGCCTGCACGATATGCAGCCGGGACAACCCCAGCCGCTGCCGGTTCTCTTGCAGCCTCTCGAGCCGGCCGCGAGCCACGTCGAAGCCCCATACCTCGTGACCGCGGGCAGCCAGCAGGGCCCCTTTTCCGCCCGGCGCTGCACAAAGATCGATCACCCGGCTCCCCGGGTCCAGAGCCATGTAGTCGATCACCGCGGTCGCCCCCGGATCCTGAACGACCGCCTGGACCAGCTCGAGCGCACGAGACAGGGCACCCGACTCCACACAAACCGAAGACGGCGCGAGCGCGACCGGCTCAGCCCGCACGCCCGCCGCGCGCAACCGCTCCAGCGCCTCATCCCTTTGGCCGACCACGCTCAGGTACACCACAGGCCGCTTATTGTTGTACTCGACGAGACGGCCAACGTCCTCCAGCGGGCCCCTCTCGAGCCATCTCTCGAGCAACCAGCGGGGGTGCGAGCCCCAGGTCGCCAGATTGCCTACCGGGTCGTCGTCCAGGCGTGGGAAAGCGAAGCTAGCGTAAGACTCGCGGCTCAGCCGTCGGAGCACGGCGTTCGTCAGCGAGGCCGCCCCCCGGCCAACCGCACCGCTGCTGGCTTCCACCGCGTCGGAAACCGCGGCGTAGGCGGGCACCCGGTCGAGCTCCAGTAGCTGGTAAGCGCCCAGGCGCAGGACATCGAGCAGGTCGGGCTGGAGCCGCCCGATACCTCCATCCACCCTGCGATCCAGCACGTAATCGAGTCGCCCGCGCAGCCGCAGCACGCCATAGGCGAGCTCCTGGGTCAATCGCCGATCGGCCTCGTCCAGCGAGCGCGCGACGCGCTCAAAAGCGCGATCGGCGAACGCGCCCCGCCTCACAGCACGGAGCACATCCAGAGCTGCCGACCGCGCTGGGGAGATCTTCGCGGTGTCCGTCAGAAGCCTGCCCTCAGTCCAGCATCCCCGTCGTGGGGCTCGACGGCACCGCCTGCTCGCGCCTCGGCATCCGACCGGCGAGATATGATAGCCGGCCGGCCTCTGTGGCCTGTTTCATCGCCAGCGCCATCTGCACGGGATCCCGGGCGGCGGCGATGGCGGTGTTCATCAAGATCCCATCGACGCCCTGTTCCATCGTCATGCAGGCATCGGAGGCGGTCCCGACGCCGGCGTCCACGATGACCGGGACGCTCAAGCGGCTCTTTATCAGGCGGATATTGAACGGATTGAGCAGACCCAAACCGCTTCCGATGGGTGACGCCAACGGCATCACTGCCGACACACCGGCGGCCTCCAGCTTCAACGCCGCAACCAAGTCCTCGTTCGTATACGCCAGCACCTTGAACCCTTCGGCTACGAGCGTCCGTGCCGCCTCAAGCAGACCTTCCACGTCCGGCAGCAAGGTGTCTTCGTCTCCGATGACCTCGAGCTTTATCCAGTCCGTGAATCCCGCCGCGCGTCCCAGCTCCGCGTAGCGAATCGCGTCCTCCGCTGTATAGCAACCCGCCGTGTTGGGCAGGAGGGACCATCTCTCCCGGTCGAGGTGGTAGAGGATTCCCTCCTCCTTCGTGCGATCAAGGTCGACGCGACGCACAGCCACCGTGACGATTTCGGCGCCTGAGGCGCTAATCGCCCCGATCATCGTCTCGTTATCCTTGTACTTGCCGGTGCCCAGGATGAGGCGGGACCGGAACCGGCGACCGGCTATCTCGAGCGGCTCATCGAGCGCAGCAAGTCTCTCAGTGGTCACGGTCATCGAGTCGTGCCTCCCTTATTCAAGATCACCTGTCAGACTGTCGCCAGGCCAATCCTCAGCCACCTCCGACGAAGTGCACCAATTCAATCGTATCGCCGGCATCGATCGCCACCTCAGCGTACTCGTCCCGTCGAATGATCTCACGGTTCCTCTCGACGACCACCGACCGGTCGTGGAGGTTCAGGTGCGCCAGTAGGTCGCTGACCGTCAAACCTCCCGGCACTTGTCGCTCCTCGCCGTTAAGCGTGACGGTGATCGTTTCCTGAATGGTATCGTTCATAACGCACACACTAACTATATAAAATAGTTCATGTCAGCGCGGCCGCCCACAGCAGTTGAGGCCGCCGCCGCGTTCAGCGCCGATAGGTACTCCCGCAGCGCCTCCGCCGCATCACGGGCCCGCCAGATACCGCTCAGGACCGCGATGCCTTGGGCGCCGCACTCCATCACCTCCGCTACTCTTTGCGGTGTGATACCCCCGATAGCCACGATAGGTCGGGCACCGCTCGCTGCCTTTGTCAGGGTCTCCAGCCCCAACGGCCTGCGGCCCGGATGCGATTCCGTGGCGTAGATGCTACCCAGCACCGCCAGATCCGCGTTCGCAGACAACGCCTCATCCGCTCCGTGGACCGAGCGACCGATCCAGCAAGTCCGGCCGAGCAGTCGCCGCGCAACGGTCGGCGGGACGCTTCGCGCGCCGAGTTGCACGCCGTCGGCGCGAACAACCAGCGCCACGTCGACGCGATCGTTTATCCAGAGGCTCCACCTCGTCTCCGCAGTGACCTGCCGAAGGCGGCGAGCCAACTCCCAGACCGCCCCGCTCCTCAGCCCGTGAGCCCGCAACTGAAGGGCGCATCCCGAGCCCCCCGCCTCGAGAACAGCGGCCGCCCGAGCCAGGAAGCCCCGATCACCCACGACGTCGTCGTCGGTCACCAGGAATAGGCGGGGAGGCCGCCGCTTCAGCCGAATCTCCGGCGCAGCGCTATCCCGCGCCCGCGTATCCATTCGGCCGTATCCATGCGCCGCCGGCCGGCCGGCTGCACCTCGCCGATCCCCAAGCTTCCAAGCCCCGTCGCAACCTCGAGGCCGGTCCGGGGATCAGCTGCGACGACCACGCCCGGGTCGGCCTCGGCAGCGGCCACGATGACCCGAGGCGCGAAGATGCGCACGCGAAGACCGTCCAGCTCCGACCAGGCGCCCGGCGTCGGATCGGTCCCGCGAATCCAGCGATCGACCTCGACCGCCGGCCGCGTCCAGTCGATCCGCGCATCATCCGCCTTGAGCTTGGGTGCGTAGGTCGCCGCATCAGGATCCTGCGGCTCACCCACACTTCTCCCCACGCCGATCAGCTCCAGCGCTTCCAGTAACGTCTTCGAACCAAGTTCCGCCAGTTGCTCCGTGAGCTCACCCGCCGTGATATCGGGGGGGATCGGGCAGCTGGCCTGCAGAATCATCGGCCCGGCGTCCAGTTCCTCCACCATACTCATGATGGTCACGCCGGTCTCGGTATACCCCCTGATGATCGCCCAGTTTACGGGAGCCGCGCCTCTCAGCTCCGGCAGCAGCGATGCGTGGACGTTGAACGAGCCCAGAGGCGGAAGATCGAGCACCTCGGCCCGCAGGATGTGACCGTAGGCGGCGACCACGGATATGTCCGGCTCGAGCGCGCGCAGCGCTCCCAAGAACTCCTCGCCGCGCGGCTTTTCAGGCTGGAAAACAGCGATCCCCGCCCGCTCAGCTGCCGTCTTCACCGGCGGTGGCTGGGTCTTCCGACCGCGACCGGCCGGCCGATCCGGCTGGGTGATCACGCCCACCACTTCCCGTCCCGCATCCAGGAGACCCCGCAGCACCGTGTGCGCGAACGCCGGCGTCCCCCAGAACAGGATCCTCACCGGCGCGCGTCCTCCTTCTGCAGCTTCTTCCACTTGCTGGCCAGCATTCTGCGCTTGATCGGCGACAGTCTATCGATGAAGAGGATGCCGTCGACATGATCGATCTCGTGCTGGATACAGCGGGCCAGCAGATCAGATGCCTCGATACGGATCGGCTCGCCGTCGAGATCCTTACCTTCGACCACGATATGTACGGACCGGTCCACCCCTCCGAACAATCCGGGCAGGCTCAGGCAGCCCTCGTCAACGCGCTCTGAGCCTGAGCGCTCCATTATGACCGGGTTGACCACCGCCGTCGGCCCTGCCTCGGAATCTCCCACGTCCATCACGAACAGACGTTTCGAGACTCCAACCTGCGGCGCAGCAATGCCGATGCCCTCTGCGGCATACATGGTCTCGAACATGTCCTCGGCTAGCTTTCTCAGGTCGTCGCAGAATTCCCGGACTTCGTCCGCTCGCTCGCGTAAGACGGGGTCGCCCAGCAGGCGAATCTCAAGGACGCCTATTGCTCCTCCTCCGCGCCCGCAGCCACCTTGCGGGCCACCTTGTCCCGCTCGACCACCACGCGCGTGTCTTCCGCGGTCTTGATAGTGATACGGTCCTCTTTGATGTGAACGATCCGTCCGACGATACCCCCGACCGTCGACACATCGTCACCGCGCCTCAGGCTCTGGATCATCTCCCGATGCCGCTTCTGCTGCTGCCGCTGAGGCCGTATCAACAGGAAATAGAATATCCCGATGAACGCCGCGAGCATGATGAAGGTACCCGCAGCACCTCCGCCACCTTCTCCAGACGGTAGGAATAACAATGCTAGCAATTCAGTTCCCTCCTTCTGAGTTCCGTGCCTCGGTCTGGATGAATCAGTGATCACTCTCCCCGTATCGCCGCAACCACTCGCCCGCCCACGGCTCCAGGCGCCCCGCCTGGATCGCAGCCCTGGCCTGCTGCATCAGGTCCGTCAGAAAATAAAGATTATGAATGGACAATGCCCGCAACCCCAGCAGCTCCCGTGCTACGAACAGGTGGCGGATGTACGCACGGCTGTACTTGCTGCAAGCCCAGCAGCCACAGTCCGGCTCGATGGGCGATCGATCGTCTTTCCACGCCGCCTGCTTCACGTTCACCAGACCCGCCGAGGTGAACGCCGTACCGTTCCTGCCGTTGCGCGTTGGTGCCACGCAATCGAACAGATCATAACCCAATCGAACCGCTTCCAGCAGGTCCGCCGGATAGCCCACTCCCATCAGATATCGAACGCCATCGGCTGGCAGCTCCGCGGCCATTCCTTCCAGCACTTCGTACATGGCTTCTTTGGGCTCACCCACCGACAGCCCGCCGATCCCGAGGCCCGGCCACTCACGCAACGCGCGGGCGCGCTGCAGCGACTCCAGCCGCAGATCCAGGTAGGTGCCTCCCTGGATCACTGGGAGCAGCGATTGCTCGGACCCATCGGCCCCCAGCTCGTCGAATCGCGTCGCGCAGCGTTCCAACCACAACTGCGTCCTCTCCACCGCGCTCGCCGCCGTTGCACGGTCGGCACCACCCGGTGGGCACTCATCGAGCGCCATGACGACGTCCGCGCCCAACGCGTGCTCTATCTCCATGACCAGCTCGGGCGTGACGAAATGTCGGGAGCCGTCTATATGGCTCTGAAACCAGACGCCTTCGTCCGTTACCTGGTTGATGCGCGCCAGCGAGAAGACCTGGTATCCGCCCGAGTCGGTCAGGATGGGCTTCTGCCAATCCATGAAACGGTGCAGCCCACCCATCCGGCGAACCAGCTCGTGACCGGGCCGCAGATACAGGTGGTAGGCGTTCGCCAACACGATCTCTACGCCCAGTGCCTCGAGTTCTTCCGGCGAAATGGCCTTCACCGTCCCCTGCGTGCCGACCGGCATGAAGGCCGGCGTCCGCACGGAACCGTGCGTCACGTGCCAGGTGCCGGCGCGAGCCTCGCCTGCCTGCGCCTCCAACTCGAAGGATCCCACCGGCTTCCGTCGACCTTCCCGGTCCAGCTTCCGGGCACCGGCGGAGCCGCTCATATCACGACCATGGCATCGCCATAGGAGTAGAACCGGTACCCCCGCCCTGTGGCGTGCCGATAGGCGGCCATCGTCAGGTCATAGCCCGCAAACGCAGCGACGAGCATCAGCAGCGTCGAGCGCGGCAGGTGAAAGTTCGTCACCAGCCGATCGACGGCCCGGAACTCATAACCGGGACGAATGAACAGGTCGGTCGTCCCTTCTCCCGGCTCGATGACGCCGTCCGCGCTCACCACGCTCTCGAGGGTACGCACGGTCGTAGTGCCCACGGCCCAGATGGCGCCGCCGCGCGCACGCGCTCGGTTTATCACTTCCGCAGCTACAGGCCCGACGCAGTAGCGCTCGGCTTCCATAAAGTGCTCGGCGGGATCTTCCACCTCAACGGGCCGGAACGTCCCCGGGCCCACGTGGAGCGTGAGCCTGGCTATCGCAACGCCAAGCGACTCGATGGTATCGAGCAAACGCTCCGTGAAGTGCAGGCCCGCTGTGGGAGCGGCGATGCTGCCGCGTTCCCGCGCGTAGACGGTCTGATAGCGCGAGCGATCGCTCTCGTCGTCCTGGCGCCGGATGTACGGCGGCAGAGGCACATGCCCGTATCGTGCTATGGCATCCGCCGGCGGCAGCGGCGTCCGCAGGCGCACGATGCGCGCACCGTCTTCAGTGGAGTCCTGGATCTCCACTTCGAGCTTCTCGGCCACCCGCACGATGCGACCCGGCTTCAGCTTGCCACCCGGTCGTACCAGCGCACGCCATCGGCGGTCGTCGTCGTCGATCGGATCGATCAGCAAGATTTCCGCCGCGGCACCAGTCGGCTTCTGCCCCAGCAGGCGCGCCGGAAACACCCAGGTCTCGTTCAGCACGAGCACGTCGCCGGGAGACATGAGCCCGGCGAGATCTCTGAAGGTTCCGTCCTCCAGCGTGGAGCCCTCACGGCGAACCGTCAGCAAACGGCTCGCGTCCCGCTCCGCCAGGGGACGCTGAGCGATCATCCGTTCTTGAAGCGGGTAATCGAAGGCTTCCGTGAGCAAGTGGCCCGCCGGCTCCTCAGCGTCCGGGGGCATCACAGCGAGGTCCTCGAGGGAGGATTGCTCAGCCATCTCCGAACAGCCGGCCCTGCTCACCGTCGCTGCCGGGCGGCACATCGTATCCGAAACGGCGGTAGGCTTTGGACGTCGCCATACGCCCGCGTGCCGTTCTTTGCAGAAGGCCGTTCTGGATGAGGTAGGGCTCGTAGACTTCTTCCAGAGTATCAGCCTCTTCGCCCAGCGCGACAGCCAGGCTCGACAGCCCCACCGGCCCGCCGTCAAAGTCCTCTATGATCAGCCGGAGCATCCGCGCATCCATCTGCTCCAGTCCGTACTCATCCACATCGAGCATCTTGAGTGCCGCCGCGGCGGTCGAGAGTGTGACGCAACCATCGGCTTTGACTTCCGCATAGTCGCGCACGCGGCGAAGCAGACGGTTCGCGACGCGCGGCGTACCCCGCGAGCGACGCGCGATCTCCTCCGCCCCGGCACCGTCGACGGGGACACGGATGATACCCGCTGAACGAAGGACGATCTGCTTCAACTCATCCGTGGGATAGTAACCGAGCCGCTCGACGACGCCGAAGCGCGCGCGCATCGGTGGGGTGAGCAAGCCGAAGCGCGTCGTCGCCCCGATCAACGTGAAGCGCTCCAGCCTCATCGTTATCGTCTGCGCCTTCGGCCCTTCCCCGAGCCTGATCTCGATCCGGAAGTCCTCCATGGCGGGATAGAGGAACTCTTCGATGACGGGTCTCAACCGGTGGATTTCGTCGATGAAAAGAACGTCACCTTCTTTCAGGTTGGTCAGCGACGAAACAAGGTCGCCCGGCTTCTCCAGGACCGGCCCCGACGTTGTCTTGATGTCCACACCGAGCTCGTTGGCGATGAGCAGCGCCAGTGTCGTCTTTCCGAGTCCGGGCGGCCCGTAGAAGAGCGTGTGATCGAGCGGCTCCCTTCGCTTGAGCGCCGCTTCAACGTAGATGGCAAGGCTCTCTTTCACCTTCGCCTGCCCTACGAACTCCGCCATGCGCTGCGGGCGCAGCGTGGCCTCGCTCACCTTCTCTCCTTCGAGCGCCTTGGGCGTGGTGATCTCCGTACTCATGACAGCCCCGCCAACGCTTCCCTCACCAGTCTCTCCATGTCGTGCTCATCACTGTCGCGATCCCGGAGAACGTTCCGAACCGCGCTCTCCGCTTCCATTCGCGAGTAGCCCAGCGCCATCAGCGCGGCAACCCCTGACTCCACCAAAGCGGCTTCAGGCTCGATTTCCACCGTCGCCGCAACCATATCCTCCAGCTTGTCACCAAGCTCCAGGGCGATCCGCTCCGCCTTCTTCTTCCCGACCCCGCTCACCGTCTGCAGCCGCCCGAGATCTCTGCTCCGGATCGTTTCCACCAGTTGCGCGGCGCTCATCGCGCTCAGGAGCGTTAGCGCCAAACGCGGCCCGATGCCGGAGGCCGACTTCAACCTCAAGAAGAGGCGGCGCTCCAGCTGGTCCTGAAAGCCGAACAGCTCCAGAGCGTCCTCGCGGGCGAGCAACGCCGCGTACAGCTCGATTTCACTCCCGACCTTCGGAAGCCCCTCGAAGACCAGCGCGGGGATCTGCAGCTCGTAAGTGACGCCGCCCGCGGTCTGGATCTCCGCCCGGTCGATCTCCTTCTGAACGAGCTTGCCGCGAATCCGGCTGATCAAATGCGCTTCCTTCCTACGCCTCCGCCGACCGGCGATCCGCTACGAAAGAGATGGCAGAGCGCCAGGGCTACGCCGTCCGCGGCATCCGCCGGTGACGGCGGCTCCGCCAGCGACAGGTGCTTCTGGACCATGTAGGCCACCTGATCCTTCCCCGCTCTGCCGGTACCGACCACTGCGCTCTTCACCTCCGCCGGCGGATACTCGGCCACCGGGATTCCCCGCATGGCCGCGGCCAGCATCACCGCGCCCCGCGCGTGTCCAAGGATAAGCGTCGTCCGGACGTTCAGGCCATAGAAAACGCCCTCGACGCAGAGTACGTCGGGGCGCGTGCGTTCGATCACAGAGGAGACGCCTTCAAAGATCTCCAGCAGACGCTCCGCCAGGGGTCGATTCGCCGGGAGACGAATGGCGCCGCACTCGATCAGCGTCCAGCGGCGGACGTCATCCTCGTCCACTACACCGTAGCCGGTGATCTGAGTACCGGGATCCACGCCCAGAACGATCATCGACCGATCCACCCGGTTCCGCCGCAACGCGGCCCGTGCCGGTCGCCGCCTCCTTCGATGTAGCTCTCAGACCTGAGCACCCGCGCTCCCAACCGCACCCCAAGCGACTCGCTACTGTCCGGCCTCAGCCAGTTCAGCGAGCAGAGCTTCGTCGATATCGAGGTTCGAGTATACGTTCTGAACGTCGTCCTGATCTTCGAGCGCTTCCAGCAAGGCCACCAGCCTCTCCGCATCGCGCCCCTCGACCCGGACCGTCGTCTTGGGGACCATGGCCAGGCGTGCCTCGATGATCTCTACCCCGCTGCCGCGAAGCGCTTCCTGCACAGCATGGAAATCGGACGGATCTGTGGTCACCACGTACACGTCGCCCACCCGCTCGAGATCATCCGCCCCCGCCTCCAACGCGGCTTCGAGCGCCACATCCTCGTCGTAGCGGCTGGCGTCTATCAGTAGCTGGCCCCGACGCTCGAAGTTCCACGCCACCGAGCCGGAACTGCCGAGATGGCCCCCGTGCCGCTCCAGCTGCCGCCTCACCCCCGCCACCGTTCGGTTCGTGTTGTCGGTGACGGTCTGGACCAGAATCGCGACACCGGCCGGCCCGTATGCCTCATAGGTCACTTCCTCGAGCGAGACGCCGGGCAGCTCCCCAGTCCCCCGGAGGATCGCCTTCTCGATGTTGTCTTTGGGCATGTTGGCCGCTTTGGCGTTCTCGATCGCCGTTCGCAGCCAGGGGTTGCCGTCGGGATCGCCCCCGCCGTCGCGGGCGGCTACCGTGATCTCACGGATCAGCCTGCCGAACAGCTTGCCACGCTTACTGTCTTCGGTCGCCTTCTTACGCTTGATCTGCGACCACTTGCTGTGGCCGGACATACGCCGGTACCTCCGTTTGTGGGTGACTTCACCTTGAGAGAATATAGGCGGGTCGGTGAGGGGGATCAAACCAGTGATCAGTGTTCAGTCTCAGCGGGCCTGCTACTGGGGAAGCCGCGCGAATACTACCGCGCTACCGGAAACGGGGCAATTCGTCGACTTGGGGCTCTTCGCGGCTCCGACTGGAAATCCGCCGGGACCCGTACTACTTTCGGCGCTCTGCCCACGGCAAAAGTTAGTCATGAACACGCCAGCTGGGCCGGAGAGCGAGCATTCCTTATGAGGAGAAGCATGAGAGGATTTGGCGCGGTCGGAGTTATCGCAGCGCTGGCCGGCCTTGCGGCGCCCGGGACGACACTGGCGCACCCGCCTCACGCCGGCGCGAGCGAGAAGCAGGCAACGGTCCCAGCCCGCACGTCTGTCGACAGCACTCCGCCAGAGGTCAGCGTCTATCTGTACCTGGGCGATCTCTTCGAGATCAGTGGCTCCGACCAGTCCTTCCTCGCCGATGTCTTCCTCGTAGCACGCTGGTACGATCCTGACCTTGCCGGTCGGTCTGAAGAGACTAGGACCTTGGATTTCGAGGAAGTGTGGCACCCCAATCTGCTCATTGTGAACCAGCGAAGCGTCAGCCGCTCGCTCCCCCAAGTCGTCCGGGTCGATCCCAGCGGCAACGTGCAATACTCGCAGAGGTTCACAGGGCGCTTCTCGGCCTTCATGGATCTCAAAGACTTCCCTCTCGACCGCCAAGAGTTCGAGATCTGGGTCGTCGCGGCGAGGCTGGGCGAGCGGCGGGTGGAGCTGGTCCCAGATAGCTCGGTTGTCACGCTTGCCAACGATCGACTATCGATCAGCGATTGGACGGTAGGTGAGCCTCGGCTTCGGCGAGCCGAATTTCGTGCTACACCAACGGCCGAACCGATCTCGGGAGTGGCGCTCACCATCGATGCGAAGCGACGAGTAGGCTATTACATCATCCAGGTCATTATTCCGCTGGTGGCCATCGTGTTGATGGCCTGGACGGTGTTCTGGATCGATTCTTCGGTGGTGCCAACGCGTGTGGGTGTGGTCGTCACCACGATGCTGACCCTCATCGCCTACCGCTTCATGCTAGCCAATCACGTGCCGCGTCTCTCGTACCTGACGCGACTGGACTACTTTATGCTCGGCTCAACCACCCTTATAATCCTGACGCTGTTCGCAATGGCCGGAACCAGTTACCTGAAGATGCGCGGCCGGGACGATATAGTGGTCCGCATCGATCGCATGGGGAGGCTTTTGTTTCCACTGATCTTCGGGGCGTTCTCTCTGTTGGTGTGGCTCAGCTAGAGTTGGATCTCTGACCAGTGCACGCCGAGCTCGACGCCTGACAAACCCACCGATTTACTGATCACTGATCACTTCTTCGCCTCCTCCTCCCGGGCTCTGGCCTCCTCGATGATCTTCTCCGTGATATTCGGCGGCACGTGCTCGTAGGCCATGAACTTCATCCTATAACTGCCGCGGCCTTGCGTGATAGAGCGCAGCGTCGAGGAGTACTTATACATCTCGGCCAGCGGCACTTGTGCTCTCACGACCTGTTTCTTCCCTCGCGGGTCCATCCCCAGGATCCTCCCGCGCCGCTGGTTCAAATCGCCCATCACGTCCCCCATATACTCATCGGGCACCGCAATCTCGACCTCGTAGATTGGCTCGAGCAGTATGGGCCCGGCCTTCGGCGCCACGTTCTTGAACGCCAGCGACCCGGCGACCTTGAAGGCGATGTCGGAGGAGTCGACGGAGTGGTGCGAACCGTCGTATACCTCGGCTCTGAAATCGACCACGTGATATCCCGCGATCACGCCTCGCGCGGCGGCTTCCTGCACACCCTTGTCTACCGAGGGGATGAACTTACCGGGAATGACGCCGCCGACGATCTTGTTGACGAACTCGCAGCCGCTGCCAGAAGGCAGCGGACTGAGCCGAATCCAGCAGTCCCCGAATTGGCCGCGGCCACCCGTCTGTTTCTTGTAGCGACCCTGCCCCTCAGCGCTCCTGGTGAACGTCTCCCGGTAGGGGATGCGCGGCGGTTCCGTCTCGACCTGAATGCCATAGCGCCGCTTGAGGCGCTCGATCGAAATTTCCAGGTGCTGCTCGCCCAAGCCGCGCGCGATCGTCTGTCCCAACTCAGCATCGTAGGAGGCGCTGAACGTAGGGTCCTCCTCGTGGATCTTGTGCAGGCCGGTGGAGATCTTGTCCTCCTCACCACGCTTCGCCGACTTCACCGCGATCGCTATATCGGCTTCGGGAAAGTCGATGCCGCGCAGTAACACTCCGGTGTTCTCGCCCGAAAGAGTGTCACCCGTGTGCGTGTCGCGCAGTTTCGCTATCACCCCGATGTCCCCGGCATGCAGCTGGGCGACTTCAGTGCGGTCCTTGCCCTGTGGCACTCCGGGGTGGCCTAGCTTTTCCGTGACGCCGCGCGACGTGTTCGTCGCTGCAGCGCCTGCTGTAACCGTTCCGGAGAAGATCCTGAAATACGACAGCTCGCCCACGTGCGGCTCCGAGGTCGTCTTGAAGACGAGCGCCGCCAACGGACCGTCATCAGTCGCGGAGAGCTGAACCTCATCGCCGCCCATATGCGCGACCTCGCTCACCGCCTCCCCCGGGTTCGGCATGAAGTCCACCAGCCGCTCCAACAAGCTCCGCGCCCCAAACCCTCTTTCCGGCGACGCGCAGACCACCGGATAAATCAACCCAGCCTTCATGGCCGCTTTCAGCACCTCCGCTGCCCGGGTCGGCTCGATGGTTTCTTTCTCGAAGTACTCCTCCATCAGCGCGTCGTCGGTAGCCGCGATCGCCTCGACCAGCTCCTGGTAGGCGGCGGCATAGGCATCTTGCAGTTCCGCCGGGATCTCTTCCTCCTTGTAGTCGCCCTTCTGCGACTTCGGATTGAAGATCCGGGCCACACCCGAGAGAAGGTCTACGACTCCCTTGAAGTCCTCGCCCACACCGATGGGAATCTCGAGCGGGACGGCGTCCTTGGAGAACTCCTCACGGATCTCCGCCAGGGCCGAATCGAAGTTCGCGTTCTCCTTGTCCATCATCGAGATCACGAAGATCCGGGGGATCCCGCGCTCCTGGCAGTACTCCCAGACGTTCTCGGTCCCGACCAGCACACCGGCGGTAGCGTCCACCATGATCACAGCGCCGTCAGCGACTCTGACTCCCGCGATGGTCTCGCCGGCAAAGTCGGGATAACCCGGCGTGTCGATCATGTTGATCTTGGTTTCCGACCATTCGACGTGAGCCAACGCGGAGCTGATCGTGATGCCGTGGTTCTTCTCCTCGGGCATGAAATCGGTTATCGCCGTGCCCTCGACGACCGACCCCTTCCGCTTGGTCGCTCCGACCGAGAAGCAGATTGCGTCTACCAGCGTGGTTTTGCCTGTGCCCCCATGGCCGAGGAACACGACGTTGCGGATCGCTTCGGTGGTATAGGTCTTGGCTGCCAAGTACGGCCTCCCTGCCTGTGCTGGGTTATAGATCGGACCGCAATCCTATTTTGAGCGCTACACTGAGTCAAGGACGCCCCGGGGATGGGGCTTGATTGGCGGTGGAAGGTGTTTGAACACCGAAGTCAATGTCGAGTCTTTGTCGCTTGCTCTTCGCAATTCCCCATTCGCTCGAGACTCCGGATTTGGGTGCCGGGTGCCGGATGTCGTGTGTCCGGTGTCAAATGCAGAAACATCAGTGACGGACCTCATGCTTCGCCTGGCGGCGGCGGGAAACTTCATCCAGGAACCGGCGCTCCTCAGGCGTCAGGGAATCCAGCCCGTGGGCCGCGATCTTGTCCAAGAGGGCATCTACCGCCTCCAGGGTCCGGGTCTCTTCATCAGCCTGGGCTGATCGACCCCGTTCGCCGCGGTCTCCCGAGCCGTCGGCACCTCCCGAAACGACCGAGAGCCTCCGCCTCCGCACGCGTTTCTTCACCCCCCCCAACCACGCGTCAGCCCTCCAGCCCTGCTTCAGGTAGGCGTAGCCCACGACGAGCCCGCCCAGGTGGGCGAAGTGCGCGATCCCGTCCGATGCACCCGAGAAGGCCGAGAAGAAAGAAACCGCGCCCAGAATGAGCACGAGATACTTGGCCTTGATGGGGAAGATGGCATAGATCCAGATGAGCGTGTCCGGCCAATTGAGCGCGTAGGCGAGCATCACGCCGTACACCGCCGCCGAGGCGCCGACGATCGTACCGCCGCCGAATACGAGCGTGAAAAGGGCGCCGCCGACCCCGCAGATCGCGTAGTACTTGATGAACTCCTTCCCGCCCCAGCGTTCCTCTAACGGTGGACCGAAGAAGAAGAGCATCAGCATGTTGAGGAACACGTGGAGGAAGCCGGCATGGACGAACATGTAAGTTATGATCGTCCACGGCTCCCTCAGGGCCTGGGACACGTTGAACCCCAGGTAGTCGACCGCCCACGTGAAGGGGATGGCGCGGGACCAGATGAGCACGAAGACCAGGGTGTTGGCGATGATCAGCCGCTTCACCCAGGGGGTCAGGCGATAGCCGAATGTTCCGTATGCGCTTCTCCCGTACATCGACCTCATCACACTCCGATCCGTATGACCCGTCTCCCCCCGCTTCTACTTCCCTAACCCTTACCGCCGGGTCGTGTTCCTCTCGCGGCCCTTCGCCTCGACTGCCATTCGCACGATGCGGTCACAGAGCTCCTCAAACGACATGCCCGCTGCTGACGCGGCCTTCGGCAGCAGGCTGGTCGCCGTCATGCCGGGCAGCGAGTTCGCCTCCAGGCACCAGGGCGTCCCGTCCTCATCCAGGCGGAAGTCGATCCGGCTGTACGCGGATAACCGCAGTACGCGGTGAGCCCTCACCGCCAGATCCTCCAGCAGAGCGGTGGTATCGGCTGACAGCGGCGCCGGCACCTCATACTCCGACATGCCCCTAGTATACTTGCACTCGTAGTCATAGATCTCGTGGACGGGCCTGATCTCCACCGCCGGCAGTGCCTCGTCCCCCAGAACTCCGATCGCTAGCTCGTGGCCCGGGATGAACTTCTCGATGATCGGCGGCCCGCTGAACCCTGAGGTGCGCTCCAGAGCCAGGCTGAGCTCGCCTGACGATCTTACGACACTTACGCCGACCGTGGAGCCCTCCCGCGAGGGCTTCACGACCACGGGATAGCCTCCCAGCTCGTTCTCCACAGCGGAGGTCTCTAGCGGCCCCACCAGCCAGGGCGGTGTGGGCACGCCTCCACTGATGAACAGCTCTTTCGTCACGAGCTTGTCCATCGCCAGCGCGCTTCCCAGTGGCCCGCTGCCGGTATACGGTATGCCGATCAGATCGAGGGCCGCCTGCACACGGCCATCTTCTCCCGCGCCGCCGTGCAGGGCGACGAAGATGGCTTCGGTATCTCGCATCTCCGGTGCTTCCCCCAGCGTCGCTGCGAGCGGGCCGTCCGCCAGGTGTGCGAGCTCTCTTTGCTCCGGCGGCTCACGTCCGATACCGGTATTGGTATCGGACAGCGGCTCGCCGGCCGATCCCGCCTCCGAGATCAGTCGACCATTCGCGGCGTCGATCGGTACGACCTGGTGTCCACAGGCACTCAGGGCGCGGGCGATTGCGCGGCCAGAAGCCAGCGACACATCCCGTTCCGGGCTCGTACCTCCCATCAACACCGCGATCTTCACTGCCCGAAGCCGATCAGGTAATGGACAACGTCGAAGCGGGTGATAATTCCTGCCGGTTCCCCGTTACGCTTGATGATCACGGCGGGCTGCCCGCTGACGAGCTCGTTGGTGACCTTCTCGAACTCGGCATCGGAGTCGACCGCGGGGAGCGCCGGCTCCATCAGTTTCTCCACCGGAGCGTCGATCAAGCTGGGATCTTCGACCAGCCGCGACATCAGGTTCGCTTCCGATACCGACCCCACACATTCACTCTTCACGATCACCGGGAGCTGGGAAACGTTGTGATTCTCGATGAGCAGCAGCGCCTCCTGAACATCGGTGTCGGGCGTGATGGCGATGAACTCCGGCGTCTCCGCCGGTTTCTGATGCAGTACCATCTCGATGGTGGCCGTATCCCTGTCGAACAGCCGGTTTTCACGCATCCAATCGTCGCTGTAGATCTTGGACAGGTAACGCTCCCCCGTGTCGGGCAGCAGGCAGACGACCAGGGCGTCCGGGTTGTTGAGTTCCCGCGCCACTTGGGCGCCAACGTAGACGTTGAGCCCGGATGAGCCACCTACGAATAGTCCTTCTTCGCGCGTCAGTTGCCGGGCCGTGTTCAGCGAGTGCCGGTCATCGACCACGCGGAACTCGTCGATGAGATCGAAGTCCAGCGTCGTCGGGATTCGATCGTTCCCTATGCCCTCTACCATGTACGGCGCGTTCGGACCGATCTCACGGGTGCGGAAGTAGTGCTCGAAGATCGAGCCCTTCGGGTCGCCGGCGATCACCTTCACGTCCGGGTTCTGCTCCTTCAGGTAGCGGGCGATCCCGGTAAGCGTGCCGCCGGTCCCCGCCGCGGCCACGAAATGCGTGACGCGACCCTCGGTCTGCTCCCAGATCTCGGGCCCCGTCGTCTTGTAGTGCGCATCCGGGTTGGCGGAGTTGTAAAACTGATCCGCCATGATGGCGTTCGGCGTCTCCTCGACGATCCGCCGGGCCACGTTCAGGTAGTTATCCGGGTGGTCCGGTGACACGGCCGTGGGCGTGATGATCACCTCGGCGCCGAACGCCCGCATCAGCCTGATCTTCTCCTGGCTGAACTTGTCCGGCATCGTGAATACGCAGCGGTAGCCCTTCACGCAGGCGGCGATCGCCAGCCCGACACCCGTGTTACCCGCGGTACCTTCGACGATGACGCCTCCCGGCTTCAGGGTGCCGGCCTCCTCCGCCGCCTCGATCATGGCAATCCCGATGCGGTCCTTCACCGAGCCGCCGGGATTCATGAACTCGGCCTTGCCGTAGAGCGGCGTCGCCGTGCGCCCCACCACACGGTTGAGCCTGATCAACGGCGTCCAGCCGATGACCTCGAGTACGCTGTCGTACGGCCGCATGTGCGGTCGCGGTGCGCCGTCCAACATCACTGCCTGCCTTCCGACTTGGTGGTCACGGATCCCTTCTGGAACCGAACAGGCAACATCGCCCAGACGTCAACGTTCTCATCCCCCTGCCGCGCTGGATGGAACTGAAGCTGCTTCGCTCCTCTGAGAGCGATTTCGTCGAGCTCTTCGTTGTCGCTCGACTGCTCCATCTCTACAGAGTCTACCGTACCTGCCGCCGTGATGTGGATCCTCAGAATCACTTCACCCTCGATACTGTCGCGCCAGAGGTGAGCCGGGTAGCGGAACGGCAGCTCCTCGCTCCGGATCGTCGGCAGGCCCTGATCGGAGCGAAACCGACTGAGCAGCCCTTCCAGGCCCAGGCGCTCGCCGGCGGCCGCATAGGCCACCGCCGCCGTGGCCACCACCAGCCCCAGCATCACCAGTCGCTTCACGAGTCCTCTACCTGACCTTTGAGTTCCATCAGCAGCGCGAGCGC
>JAZGAL010000111.1:0-4916 GCA_036475815.1 Gemmatimonadota bacterium | reverse complement strand
CACCGTCGCTTGATACGTCTTGCCCATCGCATCCTCCTCTGCGCAGTAAACCCCTGGTTCATAGGCTGACCACGATGGACAGCCGCAGAATGAAGCCGCAAGAGTGCCCGCTCCACGAGGACGAGATACAGGAGCGTGGAGGAGCCACGGGTGGAAAGGGGGCGGCCCCCGACCAGCTCCGGGAGGTGGGCGGGTTTCTCTGCGGGTTTCGCTTCGCTAGCCTAGCAAATCGACCTGGGGAGGATTAGCGGAGACCGCTAATAGGTCTGCGAGAACGTAGCAAGTTACTCTAACATCACGAGTTACAGCAACCGCTCCTAAGTCCCTTGTGTCTGCGCCGCGCACCGAGCCGCTCCACGATCCAAGCCAAAAGGGCCGAATCAGCCCTGATCTCACCCTGATCCCGCCCTGAAACCCGCCCACCGTGGCAAAGGAGCCGCGATCTCTCGCGGCTCTCGCTGTTGGGCCTCCTGCGTCACAGGCAGGCGCGTCTACATCTGGCTACTTGAATCTATGGTGCTGGAGCAGGTATCGCGGGGGTAGGAGGAGGTAGGCTGTGCTTCCGCGGCCGTCTGGGCTGGCATCCGGGCTAGCGGTCCGGGCTAGCGGTCAGCGTCCAACGGAGGTACTGCAGCAGCGCCCGGTTGAAGGCCTCCGGCTGCTCGACGTTCATCATGTGGCCGGCGCCCGGGATCTGAACGCGCGTCACGTTGGGGACGTCGGCCACGATTCGCTCGGCGATTCTCCGGGCGTCGAGGCCGGCATGCTCGCTAGTCATCACGAGCGTCGGAACGCTGATCCGAGCCAGCTCGTCGATGGCGCGAGGCTGTTGGAAGCGAACGGCCATCTGAGCGGTCATCCCCGCGAAGTTGTCGCGGACCAGCCCCTCGATCTTCTCGATGGCCGCGGGATTGGCACGAGCCTGGCTGAAGGCCGGGCCCCGGAGGAATGCCTGGATCGCGCCCTCCTGGTCGCCCTGCTGTGCTTCGCTGAACACCTCCCGCATCACCTGCATCACTTCGGCCGAGAACTGGTATCCGGCCACACCCGGCTCTGCGACGATCAGGGCCGTCGTGAGCTCCGGGTAGGTGAGAGCGAAGTCGAGCGCGATCCCGCCGCCGAACGACAGCCCGACGACGCAGGCCTGATCGACGCCGAGCACCTGAAGCAGCTCGCGCAGCTCCTCGCTCGGCATATATTGGCTCTCCCGCCTCGGCGACTTGCCGAACCCAGGCACATCGTAGCGTATGACTCTGAAGTCCCGTGCCAGGACCTCGAACTGGTCATCCCACATGCGCCGATCCATGACGCCGCCGTGGATGAGCACGATCACCGCTCCCGAGCCGGATTCCTCATAATAGAGCTGGCCTCCGTGGAGGGTGGCGAACCCCGTCTGGACATGTGTGCTCTGGCCCATCGCATCGTCTCGCGACGCGGCGAGGATTCCGATGATCAGAGATGCGACCACGATGCCCACTTTCGTCCTCCGATCCAAGCGCCTCATGCTCTCATCTCCCCGCATATCCCGATTTCTCCCGATTTCTGGCCTGATCCGTATCCGCCCGGGCCACTCGGCTGCCTATCTGGCTCCGGCGCCGCTTTGCCTGGCCAGCCAGTCACGCCGCCCTCACGCCGAGGCCGCCTCGCCGTCCGCACACGTCGTGCGGCCTCCGCCCGTTACCTCCATCCGCCACCTCAGGCAGCTTGCCTCGGCGAGAGGCCGGTTCGCTGTTCCCAGCCTGTTCATACGTCTCTAGAGCCTGGTCGCAACGTCTCCGTACGCTTACCGAGTCAGTCGTACGTCTCGGCCGAGCTCTCCGCGGTCTTTACGAGGGGCTTGATCTCGGCCGGAACCTCGAAGACCGATTCTTCCACCTGGTCGAACTCCGCGGTCGTGAACTTGAAGACCTGCTCGCCCGATGCCGCCGAGCGCTGCACCCAGGTCATGGGCACCCACACGCCATCCACCTCCTCGTAATCCCGCAGGATCGTCGTGGTCTCCGCCTCCCCCACGGGCGTCGTGTAAGTGCGGATCGACCCAGCGAGGCGGCCCGTCTCCACGTCGTAGAACTGGAAGTACTCCTCGTCCCACCGGGTCGTGACCTCCACCTTGTAGACCGAACGCTCGTCGAGCTCGGTCAGCTCCACGGTCTCCCTTGAGACGACGAAGCGCTCCGAGCCCAGAGGATTGTAGAAATTGGCGTTCTGCTTCAACTGATCGAGCGAGCGACCCTCGAGAACCTCCGGGCCGAACGTCGGATTGATGCGCCACCCGATGCGGCCGTCATAGCCGCTGATCACGGTACCGAAGCCCGGGATCTGGACTTGGATCCGTGACTTGGCCGGTGCTGCCGAGAACACCTCCACGGTCCCCGAGATGCCCTGCGTCTCGAAGCTGCCCGCAAGACGTCGCGAGATATGGCTCTCGAGCGCGGCGCGCCCGCCGACCGCCTCGACGTGGCGATCTACCAGCGCGGCTGCCGGCGGCAGCTCCTGCGCGAGCGCGATGCCCTGTGCCAGGGGCGATCCGGCGACGGTCGCGGTAGTCCAGATCGCGAGAATGATCGACATGCGCTTCCACATCTTCATCTGACTTCCTCCCTTGCTTGGCCATACGACGGTCGGTCCTTCGCGGCCGCCGTGAGAGCGTCATCGGCTGTTGGAGCCACGATCGCACGGAAGGAAGGGTCTGAGAAGCACGAGCACCTCGAGCGGTCGAAAGGCGGGAATGAGCGGCGTGTTCAGGGCGTTGTTGCGGGGAGACCGTCGTCCAATCGCCGGGAGGCTCGCAAGCGTCGGGTTGCGCGCTTTCCCGCGGCTCCCGCACCTCTGCGCGGCCGTGCCGACAGCTAGGACGCGAGCGCTCGCTTCACCTCGGCCGCGCGCCGGCGGGTTACGCGGACGACGGTTCCGTCGGCCAGGGTGAGCGTCGCCGAGCCATCGCCGCTGGGGTGAATCTTCTCGACTTGGTCGACGTTCACTAATTCGGATCGGCTCACCCGGAGGAAGCTCCCTGCCGTGCGCCTCTCCAGCTCGCTGAGCGTGTAGTCCGTGAGATACTCCCGGGAGGGTGCGTGGGCCCGGACGAAGCCCTCTTTCGCCGTAAAACGGGAGATCTCGGCGAACGGGATGAGCCGACGGGCGGTCCCTTCCCTCACCAGAAGACGCGGCCTTCGGGCCGGCACCCGGCCGGCGAGCGCCTCGTAAAGGCGCTCGAACAGATCGCTGTCGAGCTGCGGGCGTTCGCTACCGAGACGGACACGGGCGCGCTCGATCGCCTGGCCCAGTCTGACCAGCGTGACCGGCTTGACGACGTAATCCAGCGCTTCGTGCTCGAAGGCCTGGAGCGCATACTCGTCGAATGCCGTCTGAAAGATGATGAGGGGCTTCGGGTCATCTAGGTGGCGGGCGACATCGAAACCGTCCACCTCGGGCATCGCGATGTCGAGGAGAAGCACGTCTGGCTCGCGGTCACGCACGAGTTCCAGAGCCTCGACGCCGTTCTCGGCCTCGCCGACGACTTCGACGTCCAGCTCCTCGAGCATGATGGACAGCCGCTTTCTCGCGGCCGGCTCATCGTCGACGATCAGGACCCGCATCGCGCCTCAGTCGGGCTCCGCAACGTTCCTCGGGGCCCCCTCATCCACGGGGATCTCCACCACGACACGCGAGCCCCGCGGCAGCTTCTCGATGCGCAGGTCACACTCCTCGCCGTACAGCGTTGTGAGCCGCTTCCGGAGGTTCCCGAGCCCCGTCATCTCCTTGACCCGTGCAGGAAAGCCGACGCCGTCATCGGCTACGGAGAGCGATAGTCTTCCGTTCTCACGTGCCGAGGCGATGGTCAGCACGCCGCCGTCCAGGCGCGTGCCGATCCCGTGCTTGAGCGCGTTCTCGACCAGGGGCTGAAGCGTCATCGGCGGCAGTTCCAACCCGAGCGTTTCCGGCGCGATCTCCCACTCTACGTGCAGGCGGTCGCCCCACCGCTCCTTCTCCACCGCCAGATAGGACTTGAGGTAGTCCACCTCCTCCCTGAGGGTGCCGAGCGTGCGGCGCGAACGATCGAGCGTGCGACGCAAAACCTCGGCGAGGTTCTCGACGGTGCTCTCGGCAGCCCGGCTGTCCGTCCGAATGAGGGAGGCCACTGTGTTCAACGCGTTGAACAGGAAGTGCGGGTTCATCTGGGCCTGGAGCGCGGCCAAACGGGCCTCCGTGACTTCGGACCGCGCCTTTTCGGCGGCGGCCGCCTGCTCGCGGGCGTGGCGGTAGAGGAACCGCGTCGACTGGGACACCGTTCGCAGGCCCAGCGCCAGATACCATGCGAACAACCCGATCACGATCCAGGAGAACGGCCGGCCGGCGACCGAAGGGATGTAGAGGGCGATCCCGGTCGCGAGGAGGGCGCTCGCCACCACGCCGAGCGATGGCAGCGCCAGGAAGATGCGATCGAGCACCTCCGACCGCATCTGAAGCACGATCTTCATTCGCACGCCTCGCGAACAGTCCAGCGCCTGGAGCTGGCTCACCTTGTGGAGCACCAGGGCGACGGCCAGCACGTAGACGCCCACCAGACCAAGGGCAAGGCCGGCGAGGCGGTAGGGTTCGGGACGGGCAGCGCTGAAGACCCATTCCCAGGCCGCGAAGGCGAGGGCGGCTGTGATCAGGACCAGGTTGAGGACAAGCCCGATCTTCGCCCTCAGCGGCGCTTCGGCGATCGCGCGCAGCACGATCCCGAGGGTGCTTCCGCCGTCCTCGTGCTCGGTGCCGGTTGCTGGGTTTTCGACGTGATCGCGCTGGCGCATGTCCCTAACCTCGGCTGAGGCCCGCTCGACGGCCAGCTCCCCGGATATGACCGGTCAAAACCGGCAGGTGAGCGGCTGGTTTCCACCAGATACATAGATGCGCCCGATCCAGCACAA
>JAZGAL010000110.1:0-2742 GCA_036475815.1 Gemmatimonadota bacterium | reverse complement strand
GGTAGAGCGGAAGCAATCGGGTGGAAAGCAGACATCGCTGACGGAATGTCGGTTGCTGGGGGTCAAGCGGACGTTCGACGCATGGCCCCAAAGAGTCTGCTCATAGCCAAACTCGGACATTCGCCGCTTTTCCAAGGCACATAGATTCCACCGTCATTCGTCGTTAAGCTCCCGGGCAGGGAGCATACCAATGGAACGCCGCCTCGCCGCGATCCTGGCCGCCGATGTCGTCGGCTACAGCCGCTTCATGGGTGACGATGAGGAGGGAACCTTGGCGCGCCTGAAGGCTCCCCGAGTCCGACGGGGATTATAGCATGCTACGTAGCCTCAATGTGTCTCGGCCCAACTCGGCGACCCTAGGAGCGTGGAACAGCTGCCTCAAGGCTCACGCGGGCTCGGCGTTTCATAGGCCGCCGCTTCCACGAGCCACGCCACGATGCGGGACGGAAGCTGGTCCCGATCCGCAGGGGTTACCTCCCACAGAAGGCATGCCTTGGACCGCTTGACCTCACCGATGAAGCCGCCTCCGCGCAGCCCGACCGTCGCCACAACGGGAGTCCGGCCCAGCAGCAGTGCGCGCATGGCGTTGACGAAGCGGTCCGACAGGCACTCCATCTTTCCGATCTCGTCCACGAGATAGGCTTGCGCGGTTGGATCGGGCGCAAGCAGCCGGGCCGCGTCGTCCACGGCCGCTAGGTCCACCCCATACTTGCCGACCCGGTGGGTCTTGGGAATGGCGACGTGGGCCATAACGCTCTCCCTGCCGTCAAAAGTCACCAGCCGAAACCCCCGTCGCGCGCCCTCTTCGCGGATTTCCTCCGTGAAAAAACCATTGAGTCGCCAGCCCTCGAGTTGCGCGGCGACGCGGCGAATCACCGTGGTCTTGCCGATCCCGGGCGCCCCGGTGACCAACAGAACGTGCGGCTGGGGCTCGCGGCCGTGATGCATGACCATTCTCCTCCCGGCGCGCGTCTTTAAGGGATGCGCCGCGGTGATCCTGGGTGGCTCTTGCTGGAACCCTACGGGCTGACATCCAGCGTCCCGGTCGGGCCGGGACCGAAGCCTCCACGTAACGGCGGGCCTCACGTCCACCCGAGCGTCAAAGTGTTGTCCTCGTGAAGTTCCACCCAGGTGCCGAGCCGTTCGCCTTCTCTGTTTAGGACGTCGCGCAGCCACGCCGCATCTTCTCTTGAAGCGCGGTTCAGCTTGAAGTTCCTGATCCGGAGCGGCGTCATTCGCAGATGCACGAGCTTTCGGCTCGCGGCAGCTATGGTCGGGAAATACATCAAGACTAGATCGTCGCGAAACTGCTCGTATCCGCTGATCCCCTCGTAGTCGTCCAGGAAGTCGCCGCAGCCGTAGAGGATCGGCTTTCCCCTGTAGACGTCGATCCCTTTCACGTGGTGGGACGAATGGCCGTGGATGATGTCGACGCCCGCTTCGTCGATCAGATCGTGCCCGAACTCCCTTTGTCGGCGGGGGATTTCGTAGCCCCAATTGCTTCCCCAATGAATAGACGCCACCACGATGTCCCCCGGGCGTTTCACCTCCGCCACTCCTTGCGCGATATGCTCGACGGTTGCCCGCGAAAGGTTTTCCAGCAGGTTCACCCCGGGTTTGCTCGCGGATGCCGCCCATTGCCAAGGTATGCCGCTCGTCTCCGATCCGAACGCGAAGACGATCACGCGTCCCTTGTCGGTTATCTCCATGATCGCCGGGGCCTCCGCCTCTCTGATGTTGCGGCCCGCGCCGGCGATTTTCAGATTCGCTCTCTCGAGCGTCTCCAATGTCTCGGCCAGTCCCGCGTATCCCCAATCGAGCACGTGATTGTTGGCCAGGACGCAACAATCTATCTTCGCCGCGGTTATGCAGGGAATGTTCTCTGGACTCATCCGGTAACTGATACCCTTGTCCGTGCAGTCCTCGCTCTTTGTGACGCTCGTCTCCAGGTTGATGATCCGCAGATCGGTCTGCGCGCGCTCCAGCTCCGCGAGCGCGTCTCCCCAGACGTAGGAAAAGCTAACCGGACTGGGAATCGGGCCGTTCGCCCTCTCGGCCAGTTCCACATACTCCACAGCCGAGGTCACGTAAGGCTCACAAATGCGAGGATTGCCGGGATGAGGCAGAACTTGGTCGATACCTCGCCCGGTCATGACATCGCCGCAGAGGAACAACGTAACCAGGTTGGAATCTCGAGACGGCCTATTGGCCGTTTGATCCGGTTTTTCCACAGACGCAGGCACGCGGGTCTGGACTGTCAGGGCGCAAAGCGTAGAAACCGCCGAGAGCTTCAAGAAGCCTCTTCGGCTCGGCCTTAGTCTAGGGAAGCTGTCTGGCATGGCGAGTCTCTCGTTGGGCTAGGCGACGCCGAGACGGATTTGGCTGGTGACCCCATGGGTCGCTTACGCTTAACACCGTCAGGCGAAGAGCAAAGGTTCACTGCTTAGAACGGAATCCTCGGCAACGACCGTCAACCCCGGGTTGCGCCGATCCCCGCGGCGTTCAGATTTCCGCCCGCTCGTGCTCCAGGTCGGGCTCCCCGGAGCGGCTCAGAATTCGCGCCCGCGCGGCGTTGCGGAGCCGCAACGCCTCGGCCCAAGCACCGGAGTCCGTTCGCTCCCCCTGCGGGATGGGCTCGATGGGCGGATCGACGACGACGGTGATTTTACCCCGGCGCGGCAGCCAGGTGTCGGGGCGGAGCACCGTGCGGGTGCCGCGGATGGTGATAGGCACCACCGGCAC
>JAZGAL010000109.1:0-2108 GCA_036475815.1 Gemmatimonadota bacterium | reverse complement strand
GGTCGCGGAACTGCGGGAACGGTTGCGGCAAGATCCAGACGAGCGGGATGCGAGGTGGGAGCTGGGTCGCGCCTATGCAACGCTGGGACAATACGACGCGGCCATCTCGGAGTTCACGGAGCTGTTGACCCACCGGCCGAACGACGTAGCGACGGTCACGCAACTCGGCCTGGCGGAGAAGCAGCGCGGTAACCTCGACGCCGCCACCGAATGGTTCGAGAAGACGGTGGAGTTGGAGCCGGAAAGCACCGTGGGACATTTCTACCTAGGCGAGGTGCTGTACAATCGTGGGCAGCAGGCGGAAGCACTCGAGGCGCTCACCCGTGCAACCGAGTTGAACCCCGACAATGCAGAAGTTCACTACCTCATAGCGTTCCTGTTGGGTGAGAAGGGGCGTCACGAGGAAGCCCGTGCAGCAACGAAGCGTGCGATTCAACTCAATCCCAGTTTTGGTCGTGCACAGACCAACCTATCGCTCGAGCGGTACGTCGGCGATCGTAAGAGCGGGCCGTTCAAACTTCCTGGTGACCAACATTCGGAGCTAGACGAGCGAGGAGCGGTCGCTCACATGAAGTTGGGGCAGGCTTTTCGCGAACAAGGCTATTACAACGATGCGCTGCGCGAGTACCGCCTGGCACTCGACCACGGAGAGGACCGGTGTGGCGTGCTCCACGCCATGGCGGAGGTTCACCTGCTCAAGGGAGAACATGGGGCCGCCATCGACTTATACGAAACACTGGTCGGCGACGAGCCCGGCGTGGCGAAGTTCTGGAATGAGCGTGGTGTAGTTCTCCATCAGGCCGGGCAGGCCGATGAGGCTATCGCCTCTTATCGCAGCGCCATAGAACTGGAGCCGGATTACGCATTGGCTCTCAACAACTTGGCCGTCACCTTGGCGCAGGCCGGAGACATCGAGGAAGCCACCTCCCGATTCAGGAGTGCCATCAGTGCGGTTGGATCTCTGGTCATCCCGCGGCTCAACCTCGGATTGCTCTTCTTGAAGTCGCGACGGTTGCACTTCGCGCTACAGGTATATCAACAGATATTGACATTGGATCAGAGGTCTGCACTCACGTGGAATGGATTGGGATTGGTGCTGCTCGAGTTGGGTCGTGCGGAAGACGCGCGAAACGCGTTTGCGCGCGCGGTAGAAAACGGGCCCGAATTTGCCGAGGCTCACTATAACTTGAGTTTTGTGCTCTCGGCGCTGGGGAATTACGACGATGCGTTGCGAAGTGTGACGCGGGCACAGACCATCGACCCTTATTACGTACCTCAGAAGTTCCGTTTAGCCATCGATCTACAACTTGCGGATCCCATGATCACGGTCGTCCCCGACATATCGGCTGACGTGGAGGCGAGCACCGCCGGGCCGGAGTTCGAACTCGATCCGGGTGTGATCGACGAGATCTTTGCGGAGCTCGAGCCGGTGCGGCCCTCGGTCACACCTGCTGCCGAGGACCCTTACGCGCTCGCGCGTGAGTATCTGGACAAGGGGTTGCTGGATCTCTCTGCCGCCGAGGCGGCGCGATCGATCGCCCGGGGTGGTGATCCGGTGGAGGCAGCCGTTCTCATCGGAACGATTTACGCCAGGCAGGGTCTCCACGGCGAAGCGCGGGAGCGATTCCATGAGGCGCGCCAGCGGTCCCCGGAACGCGTTGAGGCCTACCTCGGTGAGTTCGCGGCGCTGTTGGCCTTGGATCGTGGAGGACAGGCCCTAGACGACGCCGAGACACTTGCCGCCCGGCACCCTGATGATGTGGAAGTCAAAGTCATGCTGGCGCGCGTGCGATTGGCAAGTCGTGATCCTGCGGGGGCGCTTGGGGCGCTGACCGAGGCTAGGACTCGGGCTCCGCAACGTGCGGATATTTTCAGGCTCGAGGGGGATATCTTAGTCGGCATGGACGATTTGACGGCAGCGTGTCAGGCATACCAGCATGCGCTGGCGCTGGATCCCAAGCTGACAGATCTGCAGTACGCATTGGGGCAGATCTACGAGCGTCGAGAGGATTGGCGCGGTGCAGAGGCCGCGTACCGCGAGGCCCTCAATGCGCTGCCGACCTATTCGGAGGCGGCCGTTGCACTGGCCAATCTCTTCGTGAAGCGCG
>JAZGAL010000108.1:0-2315 GCA_036475815.1 Gemmatimonadota bacterium | reverse complement strand
AGTTCATCACGCCGTCCAGGCTGAACGATGGAACGCCGCTGCGCTACAGCATGGGCCTTCAGGTCGGACCGGGCCCCAGCGGTCTCATGTACATCGGCCACGGCGGCAGGGGGCCCGGCTTCTGGGTGGAGGTGGGCTGGTATCCCGAGGCGCGGATGGCGGTGGTCGTCATGATCAACAACGTCGGCCCCCTCGATCCGCAGGAGGTGGTGACCAACCTCGCCAACGAGGTGCTCGGTTGGACGCCTCCGCCGCCGCAGCCTTTCACGGGCGACCCCGTGCCGCTCGTCGGCAAGTATGTGGGCCAGGGACGAGGCGAAGAGATGATCGTCGAGGTGGCGCAGACGCCGCAGGGACTTGCGTTTTCCATCAACGGTGCCCCGCCGCGTGTGATCCCCTGGATCGAGGGACTTACTTTTGGGCGAGGGCTCCCGAGGCTGATCTTCCGCCGCGCGAACGGCGACCGCGGTCCGGTGACGGAGCTGCGGTTCAGCATGCCCGGCGCGCATATGGTCCTCAAGAAGCAGTAACACGACGCCCACGCCGGTCGCGCACCCCAGGCGCAGCAAGAGAGCGCTTGAGAGCCGGGAAGTGAACTCTAGCATGGTCGGCTAGAATAGGATTTGGAGCGCCGATCGGCGAGGCGGCCGCCGAGATTTGGCACACTATTGGCACACAAGCGTGAAAAACGAACGGCCGTTCGTTGAACGGCCGCGTCGTAACTGTAAGTGTCATTGTGACTTAAAGCAGTCGGGACGGCCGGATTCGAACCGGCGACCCCCTGAACCCCATTCAGGTGCGCTACCGGACTGCGCCACGTCCCGCGAAGGTCGGTAGGGCGGCATGGCGGTCAGGCGGTAAGCACCTGCCATGCGCATCTACCGTTCGCCTTGTTCCACCCGAAACATACCGCCCTTCCGCCTTTCCGGCGTACCGCCTGAAGTGCGCCACGTCCCGCCACTGGCGGTAGGGCGGTAGGACGGAACGGCGGTAAGTCGTTTCCGTCACGCACCCCACCTCGATCTCTCGACTTCACCGGCCAAGGGTGGCCGGACACACGGTGTTCGGTCTCAGCAACTGCCACGCCCAGGCGCCGCGAAGTCAACCGTACCACCATTCCGCCTTACCGCCGTGCCGCCCGTCGCGACCTCCAACTTAGCCGCTCCGCGCAGCTCCTGGTACCGTCCTACCGCCTTTCCGCCCTCACGCGTTCTTGCCGACCGTAGGGCGCGAACGTGTTCATATCCGTGGTGAGAAGCGCCAAGAGCCTCGGGTGAACAAAGAGCTTCTCCCGGCCCATCGCCTGCTCTTGCAACACCCCGATCGACACGAGAGCCTTCAGGTAGCGCGACGCTGCTTGGCGTTCAACAATGCCGGCCTCGACCAGGTTGGCGATACGACAGTAGGGTTGCTCGAATATCACGTCCACCAGCTCGCGACTGTAGATCTTCGGAAGCTCGTGGCGCACGAACTCGACCGTCGCAGCGGCAAGTTTGCGGATGGCCGCGATCTTCGCCGTGGTCCACGTCGACGTTTCCTCGACACCGCGTAGCATGAACAGTAGCCACGGCTCCCAAGCTCCATCCCGCGTGACCCCATTGAGCAGGCGATAATAGTCTGTCCGGTGCGCGATGGCGTAACGGCTCAGGTAGAGAATCGGGAGGGGAAGCAGTCCCTGGTCGACGAGGAAGAGGCTGTTCAGCACGCGCCCCGTGCGGCCGTTGCCATCGGTGAACGGATGGATGGCCTCGAACTGGTAGTGCGCGGCCGCCATGCGGACCAGCGGGTCGATCTCGGTCGCCTCGTGGAGAAAGCGCTCCCAATTGGCAAGCAGATCCCGGATACGCCCCTCCACTTCGGGCGGCGTGTAGATGACCTCACCAGTCGCATCGTTCACGAGTGCCGTTCCGGGCACGCGGCGCACCGTCATCCGAGCATCCTTGATCCGACTACACACCGCTTCCGCCGTGCGCGTGCCCAGTGGACGCTGACGGAGGGTGGCGAAGCCCTCGAGGAGAGCGTGCCGGTACCTGAGGGCCTCCTTTGTGGCCGGATCAGCGGCCGCCTCGGCCCGGAGGTGCCGGAATAAGACATCGGCGGTGGTGACGATGTTCTCGATCTCGGAACTCGCCCGCGCTTCGAGGAGCGGCAAGGTGTTGATGAGCATGCCGGGATTTGGGATCAGCTCGGTGGATTGCTTCAGTTCGGCAAGGGCTGCCCTGGCGGTAACGCATTGCTTCAAAACGACTGTCGTCTCCAGCTCCACTGCTGCCGGGAGCAAGGGCAGGTCGTTGTGGGGTCGGTCGGGCCGCCAC
>JAZGAL010000107.1:0-9299 GCA_036475815.1 Gemmatimonadota bacterium | reverse complement strand
GCGATTCACGCGGCAGTCCCGCGGGCACGCCCGGCAATCGGCCAGGCTGGCGACCGCTCTGCGGGCCCGCTCGTGCAGCTCGGCGCTTCCCAAGTTCAGATAAGCGGCTCGGATCATCGGACGGGATTCTCAGCCTTCCTGTTTCCCCTGACTAAAGATACTAAGGGACTCGAACGCACAGCCAGCACCGCGCCTGGAGCGGTGTCGACGGGCTGTCAGCCCCAAGCTCAGGGCCCCAGGGACGATTTCCCTTATCCCCTTCTCGCGACAGACCTCGGTTTCTCTCCACCCGGCAGGCGCCCGAACACCGTCAAAAGGCGCTCTACGGCAGGACTGAACCCGGCACGGACTTTGCCTTTACAGCCCTGCTGATCGCGCCGCAACCGGACGGCGGTAGCCGTTTCGGTCGCGTGTGATGTACACTTGTCCTATTCTTCAGCTGTGCGGCCTCAACCGCATCGAGCAGCCCGGAGGGGCGGTATGAGAGCGTTTTGGGACGTTGTGGTGGCACTCGCCCTGGCGGCGGGTGTCCTCGTGGGCCGGCCGGTTCCCGTTCTGGCACAGGACGATGCGACCTGCCTGATGTGCCATTCCTCCTCGTCGATGTTCCAGGGACTGGAGGATCCCGAGCGGCTGGTGGTGAGCGAGGAGGATCTGGCGCAGTCGGTGCACGGAGCACTGGGCCTTTCCTGCGTGATGTGCCACCAGGATCTCGCGGGCTCGGAGTTCCCGCATGCGGCGGAGCTGGAGCGTCCTAACTGCGGCGCCTGTCACAGCGGTATCGAGCACCAGTACGAAGGAAGCGTGCACGGGTATGCCTTGAGCCGCGGGAACCCCCGCGCCCCCAGCTGCTCCAGCTGCCATGGCCAGCACGACATCTTGTCCAGCAGCGATCCACGTTCGCGGACGCACAAAGTCCGCCTACCGCAGACCTGTGCGACCTGCCACGGAACGGCCGGCTTGCTCACGGACCAGATCGTGAAGCTGCCCCGAAGCTTCCTGGCCTACGCCCAGTCGGTCCACGGCCGGGGTGCTGAGCGTGGCATCGCCACCGCCGCGTCCTGCTCGGACTGCCACGGCGTTCATGACCTGAAAGGTTCGGTTGACCCGGAATCGAGAATCAACCCGGCAAACGTCTCCCAGACCTGCGGGCAGTGCCACCCGGACATCCAGCTCGAGTACGATCGCTCGATTCACGGACGGGCGTTACAGGTAGGAGTCAGGGACAGTCCGACCTGCACGGACTGTCACGGGGAGCACCTCATCCTTTCTCCCCAGGATCCGGACGCGACGACCTGTGCCGCCAACCAGGCCATCGAGACTTGTGGGCCGTGCCATGACGACCCGGTCATCGTCGCCAAGTACAACCTGCAGGGCGGCGTTGTCGGCAGCTACGTGGACAGCTACCACGGTTGGACGACCCGGACTGGCTGCGAGCAGACAGCCACTTGCGTGGACTGCCACACGGCGCACTCGATACTTCCCGCTGTGGATCAGAGTTCGTCAATCAATCCCGCGAACGTTGTTGCCACCTGTGGACAGTGCCACGACAACGCCAGTGAGAGTTTCGCGGCCAGCTACACGCACGAGTCGGCCTCGATAACGGCGAACCCCATCAACCGGATCATACGCACCGTATACCTGTGGGCGATCGGGCTGATCATCGGCGGTATGGTCCTCCACAACGTGCTGATCATGAACTACTTCATGATAGAGCGGCACAGGGAGGAGAAGAACTCGAGGTGGGTGATGCGGTTCGATCGGACACAGATCGTCCAGCACCTGCTCACGACGATCGCTTTCACCGTGCTCGCCGTCACGGGCTTTGCCCTCCGTTTCCCCGAGGCCTGGTGGGTCGAAGGGCTGGCCAAGCTGGGCATGACCGAGGGCGTGCGGGGGGATCTCCACCGAACCTTCGCCGTGGTCATGATCATCACCGGGCTCTATCATGCGTATTATGTGTTCCTGACGAAGCGCGGCAGGAGGGAGTTCGTTTCCATCTTTCCTAGCTGGAAGGACATCAAGGATCTGTACCACGAGATCGGCTACTACACCTGGCGACGCAAGGAGAAGGCCAGGTTCGGCCGCTACGACTACATGCAGAAAGCGGAGTACTGGGCGCTGCTGTGGGGCACGGTCGTGATGATCCTCACCGGTCTGATCTTGTGGTTCCCGACCTGGTCGGTGAAGATACTTCCGTACTGGATCATCCCTGCTTCGCAGACGATCCACTACTACGAAGCATGGCTCGCCACACTGGCGATCATCGTCTGGCATTTCTTCTTCGTCATCTTCCATCCGGAAGAGTACCCGATGAGTTGGACGTGGCTGACCGGCAAGATGTCCGAGGAGTCGGTCAAGAAGCATCACGCCGGCTGGTATGATGAGCTGGCCGCCCGCGGCGAGGGCGGTGTGGGATCGAGCGGTGCTGCTGCGGATTCGGGTCCGGAAACCTCGGGCGACGCATGACCGAGGCCGAGAGGGCGTCCGTTCTGCGGCGCTTCCGGCTTGCCGCGAGTGCGTGGCTTAGGAGGCATGGGACTGTGCTGCTGAGGATCACCGCGGTCGTGGTGGTTGTGGCTGTCACCGCGATCGCCGGCTTCGTGTGCTACGGTTTGGTCGGGCCACCCGGCTAGCGGCTGCGGAAGCCCGTCGCCAGCAGCGCGAGGACGGCCCATCTTTGTTGACTTCAGGGAGGCCCGGAATGAAGAAGCTTCTTCTCGTATTGCCGCTCGTCATGGTGGTGGTAGCAGCAGGGAGTAACCAAGATGAGCTCATGAAGAGAGCTCAGGCGGCATTCAAGCCTTTGCCAGACAGTCCACCTGCGCTTGAAAACACACCCATGACACCCGAGTCCATCGAGCTCGGGAGGATGCTCTACTTCGATCCGCGGCTCTCGGCGAGCTGGCTGATAAGCTGCAACACCTGCCACAACATGGGGCTCGGCGGCGTCGACCTGCTAGAGACGTCTATCGGGCACGGCTGGCAGAAGGGGCCGCGCAACGCGCCGACCGTGCTGAACGCGGTGTTCAACATCGCTCAGTTCTGGGATGGCCGCGCCAAAGACCTGAAGGAGCAGGCCATGGGTCCGGTCCAGGCCGCAGTGGAAATGAACAGCACGCCGGAACGGGCCGTAGCGACGCTGCAGAGCATACCGGAGTACGTTGAGCGATTCGAAACGGTCTTCCCCGCTGCGGAGGAACCGGTGACCTTCGAGAACATGGCGAGAGCCATCGAGGCGTTCGAGGCCACTCTCCTCACGCCGGGCGCCCGCTTCGACCAGTATCTGGAAGGGAAGAGCAACGCCCTCGGCGCCATGGAGAAGAGGGGGCTAAGCCTCTTCATGGACAAAGGGTGCAGCGCTTGCCACGGTGGTGTGAACGTCGGCGGCGCGGGCTATTTTCCCTTCGGGGTGGTCGAGAAACCGGGCGCGGATATCCTGCCGCCGGATGACAAGGGCCGCTTCGCCGTCACCAATACGGCCGCCGACGAGTATGTGTTCAAAGCGCCCACGCTGCGCAACATCGAGCTCACCCCACCTTACTTCCACTCGGGTAAGGTTCGGGGGCTCGAGCAGGCTGTCGGGGTCATGAGCTCCGCCCAGCTCGGCCAGCAGCTCGACGACGACGAGATCTATGCCATAACGGCGTTCCTGCGAACTCTCACGGGTGAGCAGCCCACCGTCGAATACCCGATTCTGCCGCCCCACACAGCGGACACTCCGCTGCCGGACGTGTCGGTCGAAGGCGTAGATGGAGGCAAGCACTAACGAACGATCCCGCTGCGAACGCCAGGAGGCAAAGAATGGCAGAGGTGGCAGAGAGAACCGTCGTCACGCTGAGCCGGCACATCGTCGAGCAGGAGCGGCTGTATCCCGAAGCGAGCGGTGCCTTCTCCAACATCCTGTACGACATCGCGCTCGCCGCGAAGATCATCGGGCGGGAAGTGAATCGGGCGGGCCTGGTCGACATCGTGGGCAGCGCCGGCAAGTTCAACGTCCACGGCGAAGAAGTCCGCAAGCTGGATATGTTCGCCAACGACGTGATCTTCGATGCTATGGACCACACGGGGAACCTGTGCGTTATGGCGTCGGAGGAGGTGGATGATCCCATTCCGATCCCAGACAGGTTCCCCTGCGGCAATTACGTTCTGCTGCACGATCCTCTCGATGGTTCCTCGAACATCGAAGTCAACATCTCGCTGGGCACCATATTCTCGATCCACCGAAAGATCTCCAAGGAAGAGCGCGGTACTCTGGAAGACTTGTTGCAGCCGGGTCGCCGCCAGCTCGCCGCTGGCTACGTCGTATACGGGTCCTCGACCATGCTGGTGTACACGACGGGTGCCGGCGTGCACGGTTTCACATTGGAGCCCTCTATCGGCGAGTTCCTGCTGTCCCACTCGAACATGAAGATCCCCGAGCCACACAAGAGGATCTACAGCGTGAACGAGGCCTACTACAAACGCTGGTCGCGTGGGCAACAGAAGATCGTGGACGAGTTCAAGAACGAGAGCTACAGCCTTCGCTACATCGGATCGCTCGTGGCCGACTTTCATCGCACGCTGCTCTATGGCGGTATCTTCATGTACCCGTCCGACACCAAGAGCCCCAAGGGCAAGCTTCGCCTGCTGTACGAGGCATCGCCCGTGGCGATGGTGATGGAGGAGGCGGGCGGCGCCTCTTCGGATGGGACGAGATCGATCCTCGATGTGGAACCGACGGAGCTTCATCAACGGACACCCCTCTACCTCGGTAATAAGAGCCTGATCGAGAGGACTGAGGCCGCGCTTCGGGCGGAGGGTTAGGCGGAAACGTCAGGACGGCACGTTACATCGCGAATGAAGCGTCGTAGTCGCATCACGGAGCGCCTTCTTCTACTGGCTCTTGCGTCGGCGACCCTGGGCCTGCACGGAGCCGTTCAGC
This sequence comes from Gemmatimonadota bacterium, assembly GCA_036475815.1. Classification (GTDB taxonomy): domain Bacteria; phylum Gemmatimonadota; class Gemmatimonadetes; order Palauibacterales; family KS3-K002; genus JBDHGH01. The sequence goes on along the minus strand of JAZGAL010000107.1, from coordinate 4,375 downwards.
CGCCGGTGGTTCGGGCCGTTCTGTTCTTCTCGCCCACCTGTCCGCACTGTCACACGGTGATTCAGCAGCAGCTGCCGGTCATCTTCAACGAATATGGCGGACAGGCGAGCGTGTTGTTCGATCGGAGCCTGCCGGTTGAGGAAGTCGCATTCTACGATGTATCCAACGGCCAGCTCGAGGTTCTCTTGGTAGACATTTCGCTGCCGGCCGGGGGGGAACTCTATAACGCGTCGACCGACCGCTACAATATCCCCGAGGACCGACGGGGCGTCCCGCGCCTGGTCATCGGCGATACAGTCTTCGTGGGCTCCGTGGAGATCCCAACTCATCTGCCGCGACTTATCGAGCAGGGTCTGGCCGGCGGCGGAATCGATTGGCCCGATATCGAGGGATTGCAGGCGGCCGTCGCCTCGGTGCCCGGACTTCCGCTCGCCGCTGCAGAGCCTGAACCGAAGCGCGCGGAGGAAGACGTAGCTGAAGCTGCACCCGTCGCCGAGGCCCCCGAGTTCGAGGCGGACGTTGAACCCGAATCCGCACCCGAGTCTGAACCTGAACCTGAACTTGAACCCGAACTTGAAATCGTCAGTGAGCCATCCGGGTTAGCAACCGAGGCCAGGCCCCCCGCCTTTGACGTGATCCCCGAGCGAAAACCGACGATGATCGAGAATTACCGGCGCGATCCCGTGGCGAACGGTATCTCAGTGATCCTCTTGATCGGCATGTTGCTGAGCATCGTGGCTGTCGCCTATCTATGGCGCCTCCCGTCTGCGGGCCGCGACTTCGGGTTGGCCGTTCCTGCGATATCTCTCGTCGGCATCGTCGTGGCCACGTACCTCGCCTACATCGAGACGACCGGTGCGACCGCGGTCTGTGGGCCCGTGGGAGACTGCAACACCGTCCAGCAGAGCGAATATGCCGTCCTGTTCGGGGTTCCGATCGGGGTCCTCGGGTTGGCGGGCTACGTGCTCATTATCGGGGCCTGGTTCGTCTCCAGGCTCGACTCGGGAAGCGCCGCCGATCGAGCCAAGGTGCTCCTCCTCGCCATGAGCGCGGCGGGGACGATCTTTTCGATCTACCTGACCTTCCTGGAGCCCTTCGTCATCGGGGCGACCTGCGCCTGGTGCTTGACCTCGGCGGTCGTGATGACCGTTCTCATGTGGCTCTCGGTTGGGCCGGCCAGCGAGGCGTGGGCACGCTTACGCGGATCACGATCCGCGGCTTCCGCCTCTACACCGTCGCCCGGCGGATCCTCCGCTTGAGCCGCTTGATCTTGTGGCGCGTCTCCTTGAGCTCCTTGTAGTCCTTGGCCTCAAGAGCTACATCACGTTTGAGCTTTAGCGCTCGGATCTGGGTCTTCATCTTCGCTTTGTCCAGCCCGATGACGTCGTGATGCTCGTGGGTCTCGATCCCCAGCACCGCACAGAGCGCCGGCAGCAGCTCGTGCTTGTGCATCGTCAGAAAGCCGTGCAGCCCCTCGTGGTCACCCTGCTCCTCGGCGATCTTCCGTAGTTGGGCGACCGTCTTCTTGTGCAGTTCGTCGTAGGTGTACGCCATTCCAGATTCTCCCTGCCTGGCTCGAATCGTGTGGATGGTGAATCGGCCCACCAAGATGCGTCAACGACCCCCCGCTGGCAACGGCCACCTCAGCGCTGCGTGCGGGTTGACACAAGAACGGGAAACGCCCCGTATGGTGCGTCAGTAGGAACGGCCTCAGGCAAGAACGGCAGACCATAGGGAGTCAAGATGCGGAAGAACATCCCGGTAACGGCATTCTGGCTGGCGATGGCGCTGGCGTCGGCAGCCCGGTTGCCGGCCTCGGCGCAGGTCGTCCAGGCCCAGAAGACCCAGGCCTACGAGAGCATCCTCGCCGCGGCCTATCCCGCGGTTGAGCCCGGCGCCGCCGCGCTCGTAGCCCGGAACGGCGAGGTCGTGTTTCGCGGCAGCTCCGGCATGGCGGACCTGGAGCTAGGCGTCCCGCTCAAGCCGGACATGGTGTTCGAGATTGGCTCGATCACCAAGCAGTTCACCGCGGCCGGGATCATGATGCTCGCCGAGGAGGGGAAGCTGTCGCTGGATGATCCCATCACGAAGTTCCTGCCTGACTACCCGTCGTATGGTGATGACATCAGCGTCGAGCACCTGCTCACCCATACCTCCGGCATCGTCAGCTACACCGGGATCCCGGGCTACATGGCCACCGAGGTGCGGAAGGACGTGACGGTCGCGGAACTGACCGACGTCTTCGAGGATCGCCCGGTCGAGTTTCAGCCGGGCGAGCGGTGGGCTTACAACAACTCGGGATACATCCTGCTCGGCGCGATCATCGAGAGCGCGAGCGGCATGACGTACGCCGAGTTTGTCCAGGAGAGGATCTTCGACCCGCTCGGCATGAAGAGCTCGTACTACGGCAGCAGCAGCCGGATCATCCCCGGGCGGGTTTCGGGCTACGATGGCGGTGACGGCGGCTTGACCAAAGCCGCTTTCCTCAGCTTCACGCAGCCGTATGCGGCGGGCGCGCTGATGATGACCGTCGACGACATGTATCGCTGGAACCAGGCGCTCTACGGCGCGGAGCTGATCAGCAAGCTGTCGTTGAAGCGCATGACGACACCTTACGTACTCAACAATGGTGAAGAGACCAGCTACGGCTACGGCCTCATGAGCCGGGACGTGCGGGGTCGGCACGCCGTCGGGCACGGCGGCGGCATCTTCGGCTTCGTCACCGACGCGGTCTACCTGCCGGAGGAGGACGTGTTCGTGGTGGTGTTCTGCAACACGACCGCCTCGGAGATCGATCCCAGCTTTGTCGCCACCAAGCTGGCGGCGATCGCCATCGGCGATCCGTTCCCCGACTGGAAGGAGATCGCTCTGGACGAGGAGATCCTAGAGCGCTTCGTCGGCATCTACAAGATCGACGAGGGCGCGCAGCGCGTTGTGACCGTCGAGGACGGAAAGCTCTACACCCAGCGCTCGGGAGGCGCGAGGCTGCGGGCCTTCCCGGCCTCGGAAACCCAGTTCTTCTACAAGGGTTCGCTCTCGTACTTCGAGTTCGTCGTGGAAGGGGATGAAGTCACCGGCATGCTGATGCACCAGGGCGGCGCAACGGACACGGAGGAAGCCGTGAAGGTGTCCGACGAGCCGCCGGTCCGCGAAGCGATCGACCTCGATGCGGCGATCTACGACGACTATGTAGGCGTGTACGAGCTGCAGCCTGGCTTCGACCTCACCGTGACCCGCGAGGGCGACAACCTCATGCTCCAGGCGACGGGGCAGGGCGCCGTGCGGATCTTCCCCGAATCGGAGACCGAGTTCTTCATCGTGGAGATCGACGTGCAGATCACTTTTGTGAGGAGCACGGCCGGCGCGGTGGACGAGCTGATCCTGCACCAGGGCGGGCAGGACATGCCGGCCAAGCGGAAAAAGTAGTCCCGTCGCCCTGCCACCCGTCCCATTTTCACCAAAACGCTAAGCCTCACAACGCCTTTCACCGCATCTTGCGGTACGGCTCGTACCCCTGCTTTCGCACTCTGCAGAGTCCAAACTCGCAGGCTTTCGCCCAGTTTGCTGACTTTGCCGCGGACGTGGTGTCATTTGCCAAGAATCAAGGCCGAGAGGGAGGGGACGAAGATCGTGGCTCGGGTCCCACCCAGGAGACCGGGCGGTGGTCGCTTCGGCAAGGTGGACTTCCGCCTCGACCTCGAGGCCCGCACCGCCACTTGCCCGGCGGGCCACACCACCCGAGGCTTCATCGCCCGCAGTGAGGGCGGAGGGAGCTTCTTTTTCAACGGAGCCCTTTGCGCAGACTGTGGCCTCCGCAAACGCTGCACCTCGAAACACCCCGAGGGGATGCGGCGAAGTGGCCGTGGCCGGATCGTCACGGTCCACCCCCTCGAATCGGTGCTCCAGCAGGCTCGGGCCGACGAGCAGACGTCTCAGACGCAGGCGCTCCTGGCGCTGAGGCCGATCGTCGAACGCAGCCTGGCGCATCTGGTCGCACGAGGTCTCAGAAGGGCCCGCTACTTCGGCACGGCGAAAGTCGAATTCCAGGCGTTGGCCATCGCACTGACTGTGAACCTCGCCCGCCTGGGCAAACTCTTGTGGCTGCAGCCAGAGCTCGAACCGGCGTGGGCGATGGCCCGCTGAGGATCGATCGCAGCCTCGTGCACCCCGCGATGCCAATGCGGTCCTCTGGACAGGGGCCGAGATTCCGCTCTCGATCATGGTGTCAGAAATAGAACTGGAGTTGTCCCCCAAAGCGCGAACCGATATGCTGCGTTTCCGATCAGGTTTCTAGGTCTTCCGCAACGATTCGGTGCGACGGTGGGCCGTGCGACAGTACGCGGTGTAGGTTGCTCATCGCACCGCAGTGACAGAT
>JAZGAL010000106.1:0-5483 GCA_036475815.1 Gemmatimonadota bacterium | reverse complement strand
TGGACGCTCGCGCGCAGGCGATCCCGATCTTCCAGTTCGCCGTCTTCTACGACGAGGACCTCGAGATCAGCCCCGGACCGCACATGGACATCCGGGGCCGGATCCACACCAACGCCGAGCTCTGGGTCGACGGCGGCACGGGACTCTACATGCACGACGTCGTCACGGTTGCGGGTGACCTACACCTCGAATTCAAGGGCTCGGGCAGCTCGGACGGCTTGGAGAACTTCATCGGCCTCAACGATGGCTCGTGGGCGGACGTTCTGGTGGACACCCACAACTTCGGGGGCGATCACGATCCGAACACCTTCCCGAGCGAGGCGCAGGACCAGGCGTTCGACGACCACTCGAAGGCCACCTGGGACCACAACATCCAGACGCGGGCGAGCGGCGTGGAGCCGCTCAGGCTCCCGATTCCGGAGGGAGTTGAGCCATACGAGCTGGTCGAGCCCTGCAGCGGGTCGGAGGACGCGTCGCTCGCGGCCATCAAGTACGCGTGCAATGCGGGCCTCACGATTCGGGTGCGCGGAACCGAGCTGGAGGTTCTGGCCGGCGGGGCGCCGATCGTGCTGAATCCCGGCGCGGTCGCGTTCGATGTCAACAAGTTCTTCGATGACCGGGAGCAGAGCTCGAACTCGGGCAACGGCCAGCCCTCGGCGACCAACGGGAACTCCGACCGCGACGTGATCGAGGTCAACCTCCTGATGTTCCCCACTCCGGACTACCAGAACGGCATCTTCTATGTGACAGCCGATCCCACGAATCCAGGAGGGCCGGACGCAGCTGCCGACGAGCGCCAGTACGTGGTGCGCATCCGGAACGGTATGGAGTTGCAGCGGCCGCTAACGATCGCGACGAACCTGCCTATGTATGTGCAGGGTGATTACAACACAATCCTCGGCAATTGGCAGCCGTCTTCGCTCGTGGCCGATGCGCTGACCATCCTCTCCAACGATTGGCTCGACGGCGCGGCCGGTGAAGACGCTCGGCCCAACGCCTCGGTGAACACGACGATCAAGGCCGCAGTACTGGCGGGGCACACGCCTTCGGATCTGGGCGGGCAGGGAGGCGGACAGTTCGAGAACTTCCCGCGCTTCCTCGAGACGTTTGGTGGGGGCAGGACCGTAGCCTTCACGGGCTCCTTCGCTTCTCTCTGGTTCGCCCAGTACACGAACAGCCAGTGGGCGTGCTGCAACTACTACGACCCACCCGTTCGGGACTGGAACTTCGAGGATCGCTTCCTGGATCCCGAGAATTTGCCGCCCGGAACGCCTACGGTGGGTCAGGTCCTGCGAATGGGCTTCGCGCGACGGTACTAGGCCGACAGGTGCACGCCACCGAGGCCCTCGAGTGAGCGGTCGGCGACGCACGGCGGGGGCATGACGTACGCTCCCGCCGTCTCTGCATATGCTCGCGACTGAGCCTTTTATCAGAAGGGTTGTGGCATACCGGGCGCAACTGTACGGAGGCGTACGGACCTACTGCTCTACGAGGACGAGATCAGGAGCGTGGAGGGGCCAGATACGTGAGGGGCGACCCCGAAGGAACCGCCTTCGCCTTCGGGATCGCGCGTGGGAGCGACTCAGAAGGTCTGGAATCACTCCACGACGACCTGGACGCCTCGTGTTGCGCAATCCCGTATCCGAGTACCCAGGTCCTCTCGCCCGAGGGAGCGCGGCTCACCTCAGGCCGTTAGCATTGCTCACGGGTTGGGCTGAGCTTATATTGCACAAGCGATGGAGCGAGCAAGGCTCCCCAGATGATAAAGGTTCCCCCCCGGTAACAAGAGCTCTAGGAGCTCTTCCGAAAGGATAGCCGGGGGGGTCATCGTTTCTCCAGGTGACCTCTCAGTAGAAGTACTCTTCCCCGTGACGTAGGATGTCGAAGTCACTCCGCACTAACTGCTTGATCTCCTCGTAGGGTCGTAGTTCCCCATCCTTCCACTTGCGATATACCGCCCAAGCGCAGTAGTCAGCCGCTTGGAGGCAGGCGTGTGAGGCGGCTGGATGATGCAGTAGCGTGAACGGACGCCGCCCAAGATTGCCACGGATAAATGTCTTGAATGCCTTTTCGACGGCTTGCTTCTTCTTCTTAACCGGTATTGAATCGGTGATGACGACGATTCGCTCCTTCATATCTGAATACCGGGCAAAGACATACTTCAACAGGTAGTTCGCAAACTGGGGATAGAATCGGACCTCATTATAGAGGACTGGGTTGACCTTGCGCTTTTCCACAACGACCGCATCAAACTTGAATCCGCCCACCGTCTTAATGATGTCTAAACCTGGTCCCTGACCGCCTGCTTGTCCTCGGAGGCATGAAAAGCCTCGATCTCAATACCTGAGTCAAGGAGCCTGTAGCGCAGATCGGCAAGAGGCCGAAGGAGATTAGCCGGATCTCGTGTCGTCAGCGCGCCGAATACGAAATACCGAGTCCCATTCGGAGAGAAGTCGAAGTTCCCCGATTCATCGAAGAAGAGGAAGACGGTCAACGCTATTCGAGGTCAGAAACGTCGTTCCCTCGCTGCCAGAGATGCAACCGCAGCGTGCACTTGGCGTGCACTCCACTAAACATAAGATCTTGTAACTTCAGTCGGGGCGGCCGGATTCGAACCGGCGACCCCCTGCTCCCAAAGCCGATGGCGGGCGCACGTCAGCGCTGGTGGGCGCTCGAATCCGCGCTACTTCTCTTCCCGAGCGCGCATCAGCGCCGGTGGGCGCGCGTGGGCGTTGGCACTGTCGCTGGCACTGCTTGAACTTTCGGTCACAAACGGGGCGGCCCGACCAAGGAACCGCCCCCTTCGGTCCAGGTTTTATTGGGCGCCTACGGGCGCGCTCTGGCTTGAAGCCGCCCGCCAATTCCGGGAAGGTCCTCCATCACCCACACCTCGCCGCGAAGCTCACCAGACGTGAACGCGATGCGGTCGCCGGTCGCGTTCAGGCGCAAACCTCTGAAGAACCCCCAGGCATCCGGTCGCTCAGCGATCTTGAGCGGTGCGCCCCCGGCACTGGGAATCCGCCAGAGGGCGACCGTTTCGGCCTCCTCGTCCCATCCCGTGACCAGAAGGAAGCGACCCTCGGGCGACCACTGGGTGTTACCAAGCGAGCCCAGCTGCTCGTATCCACCGGTCACGTCGACCGTTCGGGGCGATCCGCCCGCGGTGGGAATCGTCATCAGGCGGTTCTCGCCCGTGGCCGGATCCGACTGTACGAAAGCGAGCGTCCCATTATCCGGCGACGGCATCGGGTTCCACGTAAGTCCTGGCGTCGTACCGAGCTTGCGATCCTCCCTCGTAGCGAGATCCCAGGCGTAGAGGGTGGAAACGCCCGTCTCCGGATCCCAGTCCGACCGGTAGAAGGTCTTCGCATCCGCTGAAGTTGATGACTGTAACATGCCTTCTGGCATCTCCGCTGGCTGTGCCACTGTCGTCAGCTTGCCGCTTTCCAAATCGTACTCGTAGATGCCGTGCTGGAAACGAGAGGCAGCCTCGACGCCCATGAGCAGGATGGACCGACTGTCCGGCATCCATGTTAGGCTCCGCATGTTCTTGAGCGGCATCTCGATCTCTCGCGCGTCTCCTCCAGAGATCGGCCGGACGACGATCCTGCTCGGGGAAACGCGCGCTTCTGCCCGAAGCACGTACGCCAGATACTGCCCATCAGGCGACCAGGAGGCGTTCATGCTGGACACGTCCATCTGGTCCGAGACCGGGGCAGGGGTCGTAAGGAGGCGCCCTCCTTCCATGTCGATCGAAGCCGTGTGAACCTGAAATCGCTGGGTCGTCACCCCGTAGTAGTATCTGCCGTCCGGCGTAAAGCCGATCGGGCTTAGCTGCCACATGTCCGAGCGCACAAGCCTGGCGGACCCGGCCGGGGTGCCGTTGCGCACCGTCTGCTGCCAGATCCCTTCGGACAGCTCCCGGTCGCTGTAGAAGAGGATGCTCCCGCCATCCGGAGCCCATCCCATGAACCGGTCGTTGTGCGGACTCGTGACGATCTCCGACTCGACGGAGCCATCGACGGCCGCGAGGAAGATGTCCCGCCTGGTGTCCTTGCCGTTACCCACGATGAGGTCGAACGCGGCGAAGCGTCCGTCGGGCGACAGCTCGGCTCTCTCCATCCTTTCCCCGAGAACTGTCTCGAAAACCTGGATATCGCCCGTGTGGACGTCCACCAGGGCCATCTCCACTCTCTCGGGGACCCAGTAAAGCGTGGCTAGGAGCCGCTTCCCGTCCGGAGTCCAGTCATGGACATGTATCCAGTAGAGGCTGTCCGGATGCGGCATCACGATCGTCTCGTTCGATCCATCGGTGTCGATCACCCTGATCTCGTAGCCCCACCGCTCGTCGCTCCAGTACGTGTACGCGAGCCGCTGGCCGTCCGGAGAAAACGCAGAGGTCTCCGCCCAAGCGACAACCTGGTCCCAAGGACCCTTGTCGGTGAGGCGACGGAGCTGACCGTCGAGAAGGTCCAGCACGGCAAGATCGCCCGTCATCCAGTCGACCTCCGACATGTAGCGCCCATCAGGCGATACCGTCGCCGACCAGAAGTCCGGTTCCGTGCCCTCCCACAAACGCCTGAACACAGGGGTCGTATCCGCCGAAGCGACGCGCGAGGCGTCGGCTCCGGCAGGCTGCGCCCTGGCGATGCCGATGGTTCGACCCTCCGTACAGGCCACGCTGGCCGGCAGCAGGGCGAGTAAACAGATCCACATCGCGATTCTCTTTGTGCCGCTTGCCATGGTCGACCTCCCTCTTCGCTGCATGGTCGCCTCCCGGGCCTCACGCCGCCCGCCGGTGACCTCTTCTACAAGTCCCGGACCCGCGAGGCGCTCAACGGCGATGAGCCACAACGCGTTTGGGAATAGTCGGTTACGCATGTCCAAGATCAGGACGGCTGGCACCTCGTTGTAACGGTTCGTTACAAGAAAGCGGCCTCGCGTTACATCGGACGGGTCAAACGGGGCGGGAGTCCTGGGAGCCGTACCGTGGCGGTGGTGCCGACGCCCGGTGTGCTCTTCAGCTCGAGTTCCCCACCGTGCGCTGCGGCGATACGGCGAGCGATGGGAAGGCCGAGTCCGGTGCCCTCCGGGCGCGTGCTGAAAAAGGGCTCGAAGACCCGCTCGAGCACGTCGGCGGGCATGCCCGAACCATCGTCCTGGATGGTCACGACGGCGTAACCATCCTCCTCCGATACCGAGACGTTGGCCGACTCCGCGGCGCCGAGAGATTCCGCCGCGTTCCGGAGGAGGTTGAGAAAGAGCTGTTCTAGGGCGGCAGGGTCGCCGGATACGGCAACGGCCGAGTCGATGACCTGGGTGTCCAGCCTCGCACCCCGGCTCTCGAAGGTGGGGGCGGCCGCCTCGCTCGCCGCCTGAATCGGCTCCCGAAGATCGATCGGACGGGCGTGGATCCGTCCGGAGCGCGCCACCGAAAGTGCGCGCGACACCGTTTCGTCCAGTCGCGTCACCTCGCGCAGGGC
>JAZGAL010000105.1:0-26873 GCA_036475815.1 Gemmatimonadota bacterium | reverse complement strand
GCCTCGAGTGCGTTAGGGGGTAGCGCGTCCGCGGCCACGTAGCAGAGGAGTCAAGACGCAGCTCTACATGCGAATACACCTGCTACGCCCCGCACCGATGCATGGCGCATGGCATGGCAGGTTGCTTGAAATGGTGCCAGGAGGTCTGGTTGTCGCGGCGCTGTACCAAAGTCGGGCGGAGTCCGAGGCGAGGCTATGAAGATGCGGAAGCTGCGCAGAACTTCTGACAACAAGTTGGCGGGCACTGTCCGCTTGCTTTTGGCCGTGCTCTTTCTGATGACGGGTGTCATGAAGCTTGTGGTGCCAATGCTTGGCGAGGCCTGGTCCGGACAACTGCTGGCTGCGGGCCTGCCATTTTATGCGATCAGTCGCTGGACTGTGCCCTTTCTTGAGATCTTCCTGGGTGTCGCTCTTGCTGTGGGCGTATTCGTTCGTCCGGCTGTTGTTGCGGTCGTGGGCATTATGGTCGTCGCGACGTACGTGCATGTAGTCGTTGACGATCCATCGCTGTTCCCGTTGCAGCCCAGTGAGCCGATCATTCCGCTAATTGTGATCGCGTTGGCCGCCTACCTTCTATGGCGCGGGGGAGGAGCCTGGAGCTGGGATCTGAGAGAGACGGGTTAGACGACTCTCAGCAGGAGGTGCTAATGGCGATCCCCGCACCTGTTGTCGAATTCCTCGATGGGAAGCGCTTTGCTGTGGCGGGCGTTTCGCGGGACACGCGGCAGACAGCGAACGCCATCTTCCGAAAGCTGAGGGACACTGGATACGAGGTAGTGCCAGTGAATCCCAACGCATCGGAGGTGGAAGGTGTCAAGTGCTACGCGGATCTCAGCTCCGTGCCTGAGCAGGTTGATGGTGTGGTGATTGCCACTCATCCGGCAGTCTCGCTGGAGGTCGTGCGGCAGTGCGCTGCGGCGGGTGTGAATCGCGTATGGTTTCACCGGTCCTTCGGTCAGGGCAGTGTGTCGCCGGAGGCCGTCCGGGAGTGCGGTGCCCGGGACATCGACTGCATCGTTGGCGGCTGCCCTCTGATGTACTGCGAGCCCGTTGATCTTGCGCACCGTTGTATGAGATGGTGGCTTCGGCTGCGAGGTCGCGCAGACTAAGCGCCATGGGAGGTGAATCATGAGCGGCGCTTGGGGACAGATTATTCTTGCAGCTGTCTTCATGGTGACGGCGGTCGCACTTCGCATCTGTAATGCCGTTTGGTACAAGCGCGCCTGGAGTACCACTCTCAAGTCGAGCCTTGACGGCCCGGTATTGGGCGCTGATGACGGCCGGCACTTTCGGGTGGCTGTGGTCGTCGTGAGAAAGGATGATGCATGAGTAAACGAGCGACGGCCACGTTTCGGGTCAAGACATGGGACGAGAGCCCTTATGATGAGATCGACGAAGGGCCCAGGCTCACCCGCGTGAGCGTGAGCAAATCCTTTCGCGGGGATATCGAAGGAGAAGGGACCCTGGAGTACCTGATGCTTCACCGCGATGATGGCTCCGCCAGCTTCGTGGGCCTGGAACGCGTGGTCGGCCGTGTTGGGGATCGATCGGGGAGCTTCGTCCTCCAGCACAGTGGCAGCTTCGAGGGCGGCACGGCGGAGGCCACCTGGTTCGTCGTGCCAGGCTTGGGCACCGGGGAGTTGCGCGGCCTGCGGGGCGAAGGTGGCTTCGCTTCCGGACACGCAGAGCACTATCCCATCACACTCGAATACGACTTCGAGTGAGGCGGCCGGACAAGGCGCGGGAGCCTGACGTGCAGAGGTTCAGCGAGAATCCTTTGGAGCGGTTCCTGCAGCACCAGGGCATCGTCGTGCTGGACGGAGGGTTGGCCACGGCGTTGGAGGCGCACGGGTATGACCTTGACGACGAGCTGTGGTCGGCGAAGGTGCTGCTAGAAGAGCCGGACTTGATTCGGCAGGTGCATCTGGACTTTCTCGAGGCGGGTGCGGATTGCATCACCACTTCGAGTTACCAGGCGACCCTGCGTGGGTTCAGCAAGCGCGGCTTGAGTGACGTTGAGGGCGTCGAATTGTTGCGTCGGTCGGTTCGCTTGGCGGTTGAGGCGCGCGAGGCCTTCTGGAGCGAGGCGGATAACCGTCGTGGCCGTCTCCGACCGCTGGTTGCAGCGAGCGCCGGGCCGTACGGCGCTTATCTGGCTGACGGGTCGGAATACACGGGCCTCTACACGATCGACGACGACGACCTGTACGCGTTCCACCAGAGTCGCTGGCGGGTTCTTGCCGATAGCGAGGCGGATTTGCTGGCCTGCGAGACCATTCCCTCGCGGCGGGAGGCCGGTGTGCTGATGAGGCTGCTCGAGGATTCGCCGGGCACGTGGGCGTGGATGAGCTTCAGTTGTTGTGACGCAACACACTTGAGCGACGGCAGCCGACTGGTAGATGTGGCGCGCGCCTGCGACTCCCAACCGTGTGTGGCGGCCGTGGGGGTCAACTGCACGTCGCCGGAGTTCATCTCCTCCCTGATCGGCGAAATCCGTAAGGGGACGGAGAAGCCGATTATCGTTTATCCGAACTCGGGGGAGCGGTACGATCCGGTGCAGAAGAGCTGGGTGGCGGCCCCTTCGATCATCGACTGGGAAGAGGCATCTGCCGAATGGGCGAGGCTGGGCGTCAGCGGTATCGGCGGCTGTTGCAAGGTGAGCGCGGCGACGATCGCCCGGTTGCGTAGACGACTCGTTCCCTCAGCGGGCGCAATCTGATGGCGGCGCGGCGGAATCGCAGAGCCGTTGGGCCGCTTGTTGAAGATCATGGACGGCCGATCTCACGAATCTGATCCGGAGTTGACGTCGAGATGGTTACAGAATGGCTTGCTCGAGTGATATTGCGGGACCTGGAGTCGCTGTGTGTTCAGCTCAACGGCTACCAAGATGAGAGAGACATCTGGAAGCTGATACCGGGAGTCACGAATTCGGCCGGCACTCTGGTTCTGCATCTTGCGGGAAACCTTCAGCACTTCGTCGGGGCGCAGCTGGGGCGGACTGCCTATGTTCGCGACCGGGAAGCTGAGTTCGATACGAGAGACCTACCGCGTGCGGAGTTGCTCCAGCGAGTTGAAGATGCGCGTCGTGCGCTGCAGGTGGGTTTCGGGGAGATACGCGACCAGATGCTTGACGCGGAGTATCCTATAGAGGTAGGCGGAGTCCGACTGGCGACCGGTCCGTTTCTGCTGCATCTAGCGACTCACCTCGCCTATCATCTTGGGCAGGTGGACTATCATCGCCGCGTCGTGACAGGCGAAACCAGTTTGCCGGGTATGCAATCGGTTCCGGCGTTGGCGCTGGGCCGTTAGGCTGAACTCGAGAGGGAGAGCGGAGGGCGTGCGATCTTGCTCGCGCTGGCAGTCACAGTGATCACTCTTCCGGCGGCCGCCGCTTCGTCGTCGCTCTCTTACGTCCGCGTCAACGGTATCCGTGTGCGGATCGCCGAGCAGGGGAAGGGGCCTCTGGTGCTGATGATCCATGGGTTCCCCGAGTCTTGGTACTCGTGGAGGCATCAGCTGCGGGCCCTGGCGGCGGCCGGCTACCGGGCCGTGGCGCCCGACATGCGGGGCTACGGCGGCACCGACGCCCCGGCGGAAGTAGAGGCGTACGACATCCTCGACCTCTGCGGTGACGTCACTGGTCTGCTCGACGCTCTGGGCGAGGAGAAGGCCGTGCTGGTCGGCCACGACTGGGGAGCCGTAGTGGCCTGGTACTGCGCTCTTCTGGAACCGGCGCGGTTCACCGCCCTGGTGGCGATGAGCGTGCCCTGGGGACCCCGGGCGGATGGGCCACCGCTGCCGCGCCTGCGCCGGTTGTACGGCGAGAACTTTTTCTACATGCTCTACTTCCAGGAGCCGGGAGTGGCCGAGGCGGAGCTGGACGCCGATCCGCGAGGCCTCTTGAGCCGCTTCTTCACCGCGCCGGACACCCCTCGTGAGCCGCCGCGGATCACCGATCCCAGGGCCAACGCCGGCGGGCTGATCGGGCGGTTGGGTGCGCCCAGGGAGCTGCCGCCCTGGCTGTCCCAAGAGGACCTGGACTATTACGTGGCCGAGTTCACCCGCAGCGGCTTTCGCGGCGGACTGAACTACTACCGCAACCTCGATCGCAACTGGGAGCTGACTCCCCAACTCGAGGGGGCCCGCATCACGGTGCCGACCCTCTTCATCGCCGGCGAGCGGGATCCGGTCATCGGCGGGCGGGACAAGGCGGGGCTCGAGCGGCCGATGCGCTTGGTGGCTCCCGATCTCCGGGGTGTTAAGCTTATTGCAGGCGCCGGCCATTGGATCCAGCAGGAGCGGGCCGACGAGATCAATGGCCTGCTGATTCAATTCTTGCAGTCGGGGGAGGAAGGAAGATGAACAAGTAGAAGACGAGCGGTCGTTCAATCTGAAACTGGGGAAAGGGATACCCGAGCTATGGCGATCACGCGACGGAGAATGATCGCTTCGCTTGGCGGCCTGGCTCTGGCGGCGGCCGGGATCGATGCCGCCATGATCGAGCCGAAGCGGATCGCCGTTACGCGGCATCGTATCGGGGGACGTACTGGTGCGGGCGGGCCGGAACTCGGCATCGTTCAGCTCACCGATCTGCATCTTCGCGGGATGGGCCCCATCCAGGAAAGAATAGCGGAGGCTGTAACGGAGCTTCGCCCCGACGTCATCGTTTTCACCGGCGACTCGATTGACCGGCCTTATGCCGTCTCACCGTTCAGCGATTTCCTCGAGCTGCTGGACCCTGGTACTCCCAAGTACGCGATCCTGGGGAACTGGGAGCACGAGGGCGGTGTGGATCTCGGGCGGCTTCGTTCCGTGTACGAGTCCGCCAACTGCCGCCTGCTGGTGAACGAATCGGTCATTCATGAGCATGAAGGTGCGCGTCTCCTTGTTACAGGTCTCGACGACCTGGTGGCCGGCCGCCCCGATGTAAAGGCTGCGCTGCAGTCGGCACCGCGATCGACGAACCACATGGTCCTGGCCCATTGTCCAGCGCATCGGGACGTGATCGGGTTCGGAGAATCGGCAAGTCGGGATACGGCAGGCCGAGACCCCGATGCGTCGTCACGGTTCGCGCCGCAGTACATGCTTTCCGGACACACGCATGGGGGCCAGGTGGCCTTCCTCGGCGTGGCGCCGATTCGGCCCAGGGGCAGCGGCCGCTACGTGGCCGGCTGGTACCGGCGTGCAATCCCGGAGCTGTACGTGTCGCGCGGGCTCGGGTGGTCGGGTCTGCCCATTCGCTTTGGCGCTACGCCGGAGATCGCGTTTTTTGAGTTTGCGCTGGAACCGCCTGACGATCGTCAGGCCTGATGCGAGATACCGACGTGGATCGTAAGGGCCATTGGGATCGGATTTACCGGACGAAGGCGCCGAGCCAGCTCACCTGGTTCGAGCCACGCCCAGAAACCTCGCTTCGACTGATCGAGGCGGCCGGCCTGGGGCCCGATGCGCGCATCCTCGATGTAGGGGGAGGAACCTCGACGCTGGTCGACTGTTTGCTGGATGCGGGGTACCGCAATCTCGGTGTGCTCGATGTGTCTCCGGAAGCGCTGGAAACATCCAGGCTGCGCTTGGGCGAGCGTGCTGCGCAGGTCCAGTGGATGGAGGCGGAAGTAACTCAATACAGCGCGCGGCAATCGTGGGACCTGTGGCACGATCGAGCCGTGCTTCATTTCTTGACGGAGCCCGATGATGTGCTGGCCTACCGCCGAGAGATGCTGGAAGCGCTGTCCGCGGATGGGCAAGCGGTGATCGCGACGTTCGGGCCGGAAGGGCCGACCAAATGCAGCGGGCTGGAGGTGCAGCGATACGACTCCGATTCGCTGCAGGAGGCTCTCGGGTCGCGAATGGAGTTGGCCGACAGCCTGTTGGAGGAGCACCTGACGCCTACGGGCGCAACGCAGCAGTTCCTCTTCTGCCGCTTCCGCCGTGCCTGAGGCGTAGCAGCTTGCAGTTGAAACGCAAGATACGAGCGCTGCGGGATGGCCTCACTGAAGAGTTGAAAGTCTATCGCTTGGTGCTGCGGGACGAACGAACGCCGTGGCTGGCTCGCCTGCTACTGGGTGCCGCAGTCGCCTATGCGCTCACGCCGATCGATTTGATTCCTGACTGGATCCCGGTTGTGGGACACCTGGACGATGTGGTGATTGTTCCCCTGCTGGTGTGGTTCGGCCGACGACTCGTGCCGGCCGGCGTAGTGGACGAGTGTCGAGCACAGGTGCGAGCCAGCCGTGACAGCAGCGGCGACGTTGCCGGCGGATCTTACAGCTGAAGTATGACGAGGTAAAGCGAGATGGACTTGAACACGCTGGGCAATCTGGCCGAGATCATCGGGGTCGTTATCGTCGTAGTCGGTTTCTCTTTCGCTGTCATCCAGCTTCTGCATTTCCGCCAGCAGCGGCACGATATGGCGGCAATCGAGCTGGCGCACTCCTTCGGGAACGCGGAATTCGCCCGCGCTTTGCGCCTGGTCTTATCGCTGCCTGACGGCATCAGTGCCGAGAAACTGCGGGCGAAGGACTTGCGGTACGAGGATGCCGCCATGCTCGTCAGCCTCACCCTGGAGTCCGTGGGCATCATGGTGCACCGGCGGATCGTGTCGCTGGACATGGTGTGGGAGTTGATGGGCGGGGTGTCTCAGGCCGCCTGGGGCAAGTTGAGTGGGTGGGCGGGAGATGTCCGCCGCGAGCAAGGGCAGGAGAAGTTCGACGAGTGGACCCAGTGGCTCGCTCTCCAGATGGAGCGATACGAGGGCGACTCGGGTGGCGAGCCTGCCTATCGCCGGTATCAGAGCTGGAGACCCTGACGGATGCCCCGTGTTCGCCTGATCCATTGGAACGCCGGCGAGGCTGCCGAGAGAGCCGCTAGGCTCCGGGCCGCCGGCTATGTAGTGTCCCACAAGCCGCCGACCGACGGCTTCTTGCGCGAGCTGAGGGGGAGCGTGCCGGCCGCCGTAGTCATCGACCTGGGTCGGCTTCCTTCGCATGGGCGCGATATAGCTCTGGCGATACGGCAGAGCAAAAGCACGCGCCACCTGCCACTGGTCTTCGTGGATGGTGATCCAGCAAAGGTCGCACGTGTGAAGGAGCTGCTCCCGGACGCGGTCTACACAACCTGGAGCCGGATCCGGGGCTCGTTGAAGCGGGCCATCGATCGTCCTCCTGTCGAACCCGTGGTGCCAGCTTCGAGCCTGGCCGGCTACTCGGGAACTCCACTACCCAGGAAGCTCGGCATCAAGGCGGGCTCGGTGGTCATTCTGGTCAATGCGCCGCAGGATTTCGAAAGGACGCTTGGCACCCTGCCCGACGGTGTGATGCTGCGCAGGCAAGCTCGCGGACGGTGTGATCTGGTCATCTGGTTCAGCAAGTCGCGGAGGGACCTGGAAAGGCGGGTCGATCGGCTGGGGACGCTGGCAGGTAAGGGCGGACTCTGGATAGCCTGGCCCAAGAAGGCGTCTGGCATCTCCAGCGACCTGACGCAGGCGGATGTTCGCAGGGCCGGCCTCGCCGCAGGCCTGGTCGATTACAAGATCTGCGCTATTGACGAGACGTGGTCCGGCCTCTTGTTCACGCGGCGCGGCGGAGCGCGGGGCTCCCATTCGCCGAGTGTTGGCACGTCCACTACAGCATAAGGACGGACAGGATGTCGATTTCTCATTCAACGCGGCGCGTCTCGTTAGGGGCGCTGGTACTGTGCCTGTTGATCCTGCCGGCCGTGGTTCGTGCGCAGGGTGTCCGAGAGGCTCAGGCGGATCCGCGATGGCCGCCGGTCGCGACGTTCTCGATCGTGGGTTTCGATCCGGAGACGGGTGAGATGGGCGTCGCGGTTCAGTCGAAAGTCTTTTCGGTGGGGAACGGCGTGACCTGGGGCGAGGCCGGGGTCGGCGTGGTGGCGACGCAGGCTTGGGTCGACGTCAGCTACGGTCCCCAGGCGCTCGAGCTTCTGCGTCAGGGCCTGTCTCCCTCGGAAGTGGTCGAAACGATCCTGGAGAACGACCCCGATCCGTATCCGGAACGCTGGCCGGAGGCGGGGCGTCAGTTCTCGGTGATGAACGCGAAGGGCGAGGTCACGGGGGGCCACCTGTCGTTCAGGCTGCTTGCCGCCCTCGAGGCCGGGCAGGCGGCGGGAGGCGACCGGCGCGGCATGCAGTCGGCTGCCATGCTGATCATCAAAGAGGACGGTGGCGTCTGGCTCAACAACGATGTGGTGCTTCGGCTGCAGGTAGATGATTCACCGGAACCGATCCAGGAGTTGAGGCGGTTGGTCGAGATCGCGGCCGAGCAAAGAGCGATGGTCGGCGGCGGCTGATCGGCACGAGGCTTCTTCGCAACACACCGATTCATGCCTGGGTGAGAGCCGCAGGCGGGCTGTTCTGCAACTTACGGTCCCACAGCGAGTTACGCGAGCCAGCCGCGGGAAGGATCGAATCCTGCAAGTGACGGAGGCAAAGGCGAGATTTGCTGAGGGAGTTCAACCCGCTGCTTCCTGAGGGGAAGACGATGCTTATTGGCCTTAGCCGTGCGCAGGTGCTCATTCGAGGCGAGCCGTTGCGGATCGGCACGCCTCAGCAATATCAGTGGCTGAACGGGATCGTGAAGGGTGTGATCTGGCTCAACCTGCTGGACGCGCTGTTCACGCTCTGGTGGGTTCGAGCGGGCATGGCCGTAGAAGCGAATCAATTGCTGAGAGATCTGGCACACGAAAACGCGCTTGCGTTCGTGCTGGCGAAGCTCGGGCTCGTGTCCCTGGGCTCGCTGTTCCTCTGGCGTTACCGGCGACATCCGCTGGCGGTCGTCGCGATCTTCGGCGCGTTCCTCATCTACTACTTAGTATTGCTTCACCACTTGCAGTTCTCGAGCCATTTCCTGCGGCAGTTCCTCGGCGTATAGATTCACCATCAGTAGACCGTTCAGCGACGAGATCGTGGTGCTCGAGCTGGACCGCTAGGGAATGTGCCGCGCAATCAACGACGAGCGACCCTATTGGGAGCGGCCTGAGAAAGTCGACGACTTCGCCGGGCGCGCGCCGGACCGGCGGCTGCTGGCTTTGCTCGAATCGTTCGAGCGGCCGGGAGAGGTGCGAGTGCTCGATCTCGGCTGCGCGGGAGGCCGCAACACGGTCGTGCTTGCACAGCGCGGGTTCGACTTCTATGCGGTTGACCGCTCGGCCGCGATGGTAGAACGGACGAGGGAACGAGTGGCGGCCGTCATCGGGCGGGACGAGGCGACGAAGCGGGTGCGGCACGGGCGGATGGATGAGCTGACGGAGTTTGAGTCGGAGTCGTTCCAGCTGGTCGTGGCACTCGGCATCTACCACAGCGCGGCGAGCCGGCAGGAGTGGGACCGGGCGCTGGATGAGACGGCTCGAGTTCTGGTGCCGGCAGGTCAGCTGCTGGTGGCGAGCTTCAGCCCTCGGTCAGAACCCACGGGCGAAAGTCTGCGTTCGGTGGAAGGCGAGCGACATATCTACGAGGGCTTCGATTCGGGGCCGTTGTTCCTGCTGGAAGCGGAGGATCTGGACACCGAGCTTTCCCGTCACGGCCTGCTTCCGGTCGTTCCCAGCGAGACCGTGGTGACGCCGACGGACGAGGGCAGCAGGGTAACGGTCAATGCGTTGTACCGGAAGGCCGGGTGAGCGAAGCTTGCGCTGTGGGCTTTCCCTGCCGATAATCGAGGCTTTCCCGCACCTGCGCAGGAGGAGGCAATGAAACTTAACGGAACACAGAAGGTGATAGCGGGCGTCGCCGTGGTTGCGGTCGTGGTGGCGGCTGCGACGCTCTTCTCAACGCCGGCGCCGGCGGGCCCGGCCGTTACGGTCTACAAGACCCCCACTTGAGGCTGCTGCACCAAGTGGGTGGGTCACCTGCAAGCGAACGATTTCGATGTGGAAACCAGGGAAGTGACGGATGCCCAGCTCCTCGAGATAAAGTCGAGGTATGGAGTGCCGCGGTCGCTGGAGGGATGCCACACGGCGGTCGTGGAGGGATATGTGATCGAAGGCCACGTGCCGGCCGACGTCATCCTGCGGCTGCTGGAAGAGAAACCTGAAGTGGTCGGCCTGTCCGTGCCCGGGATGCCGGTCGGCTCGCCCGGCATGGAAGGGCCAAATCCCCAGCATTACGACGTCTTGACCTTCGACCGAGAAGGCCGGGCGGAGGTGTACGAGCGCCGATAGTTGCAGCTCTAGCAGCCGTTCGGCTACGATCGGGCGGGTGGCCCATCGTATCGAGTGGCCTTATATATAGAAGGCCCCACCACCACAGATCGGAGGTGTGTTGTGCGAGTTGAGCGCATCCCGAGAGTTGTGCCGGTGGCGATTCTGTTTGCTTTCCTGCTAAGCCCATCGAGCCTGCTCTCGCAGAGCCGGAAATTCGACGAGTTCACCACGATCGCCCCTCTGGTGGGTGACATCGCTCCCGACTTCACGCTGCAGACGCTGGACGGCGAGGAGTTCACGCTCAGCAAGGCCTACGCGAGCCAGCCGGTCGTCATCGAGTTCGGCTCCTACACTTGACCCCCCTTCCGTCGACGGTCCGTCGACGTAGAGAAAGTCCGGGGAGAGTTCGAGAAGGACGTTCTGTTCATCGTCCTCTACCAGCGCGAGGCGCACGCCGGCGAGTACATGTTCAAGGACGTCGAGCAGCCGGAAACGATGGAGGAGCGGAAGGAGCTTGCCGAGAAGGCGTGCGATGAGCTTCACATCGCGAGCCTGGTCGTGATTGACGACATGGAGAACACAGTCCGACGCACCTACGGCCGGCTTCCCAATAGCGCCTACATCATCGATAAGGGCGGTGAGATCGTATACAAGGAAGCTTGGGCCCACCCGGACGGCTGGCCTGACATCCTTCGGGGCCTGCGGCAGGAGCAGGATTAGGCTTGATAGGGGAACTTCGCGTGAGGTAGCGCCGTTCTCAAGTTGCCCCCCGCCGCAACCGATCGGAAGGCATGGCTTGAGCAGAACCATCCGCATCCCACCAACCCCGCCGCTCCTCGTCTTTCTGACACTTGTAATTCTAATGAACCCGTCGAGCCTGCTCGCACAGAGGAGCAGCGTCGACTTTCTTGCGACCCGGCCGATGGTCGGAGACATCGCACCCGACTTCACGCTGCCGACCCTGGACGGCAACAGTTTCTGGCTCAAGCGGGCCTACCTCGAGCGACCGGTCGTCATCGTGTTCGGGTCGTACACTTGACCTTATTTCCGTTGGCGGTCCGCCGACGCTGAGAAAGTCCGGGAAGAGTTCGAAGACAGGGTGACGTTCATCATCATCTATCAACGCGAGGCGCATGCGGGCCAGCGGGCGAACAGGGATATCGAACAGCCACGTACTCAGCTCGAGCGCAAGATCCTGGCGCGTAAGGCGTGCGACGAGCTGGGCATCGCCACAACCGTAGTGATCGACAACATGATGGACTCGGTCAGAAGGGCTTACGGGTCGCTGTACAACCAGGCCTACATCATCGACCGGGGCGGAAGGATCGTTCACAAAGAGGCGTGGGCCTGGCCCCTCGGCTGGCCCGTGATCCTGCAGGGCCTGTTGGAAGAAGACCTGGGAGAGCAAGCGTCGGTCTACAGCGACTCGAAGCGCCCCTGGAAGAAGCGGAGCTTTTCCGGTTCATAGACGAACTTCAGGCCCTTGATATCGTCTCTGCGGTCGTAAACCCGCTTGATGCCATCGGCTACCGCGCGCATGTGGTCGTTGCTGTAGACGCGGCGCGGGATGGTCAGTCGCACCAGTTCGAGCGCCGGCCGGTAGTTCTCCCCCGTCTCGGGATTGCGACCCTTCGATACGTTGCCGCGCTCCATGGCGCGCACGCCGGTCTCGACGTAGATGTCCGCCGCCAGCCGCTGAGCGGGGAACTCGTCCTGATCGATGTGCGGCAGGAACCGCTTGGCATCGAGGAAGATGGCGTGGGTGCCGGGAGGCAAGACGATAGGGATGCCGGCGTCCAGCAGCAGCAGCCCGAGGAACTGCGTCTGGCTGACCCGGGAGCGGATGTAGCGGTCGTCGACCATCTCCTCGACGCCGCGGGCGATGGCAGCGAGATCGGCGGTAGCCAGGCCGCCGTCGGTGACGTTGCCTTCGTAGACGCGTAGCATCTCTTCCGCCTTGTGAGCCAGGTCCGCGTTCTCGCGGAAGCAGAGCACGCCGCCGATGTTGATGAGGAAGTCCTTCTTCCCGCTGACGGTACAGCCATCCGCATACAGCATCATCTCTCGCAGGATATCGATGATCCGGGTGTCCTGATAGCGAGGATCGCGGCTCTGGATCATGTAGGCGTTTTCGGCGAAGCGTGTCGCGTCGAAGAAGACGGGGATGCTCGCCGCGCTGCAGTACTCGAAGACCTCCTTCATGTTGTCCATGCTGATCGGCTGGCCGCCCGCCATGTTGACGGATTGCTCGAAGGAGACGTAGGCGATCATGTCGGCGCCGTGCTCATGGACCAATGCCTTCAGCTTGTTGAGGTCGATGTTCCCCTTCCAGATGAAATCGCTCTCGGGGTTGTGGGCTTCGTCGACGATGACGTCGACGAAGACGCCGCCGGCAAGCTCCTGGTGCAGCTTGGTGGTGGTGAAGTACATGTTCCCGGGGACGAACTGCCCCTCCTTGATCATGATCTGGCTGAGGATATGCTCGGCGGCACGGCCCTGGTGGGTCGGGATGATGTACTGGTATCCCGTGACGTCTTGCAGCACCTTCACCAGACGGTGGTACTCGTCACTGGTGGTAGCGCTGGCCCGGACACCGTCGTAGGCGGCCCACTGGTCGGTGCTCATCGCCGTAGTGCCGGAGTCGGTCAAGAAGTCGATGGTGACGTCGGCCGAACGAAGCAGGAAGGTGTTATGACCCGCTGCCCGGATCGCCTTCTCCCGCTGGCCGCGTGTCAGCACGCCCACCTTCTCGATAGTGTGAATCTCGTAAGGGAAGGTGTCGAACTCGTAGGGCTCGAGGTTTGGGTAAACCCAGTAGTACTGCATCTGGTCGCGCCAGGTGCCGGTGGCCGTGGCCTGGAGGCCGGTCACACCGTCCCGCTGCCCATACAGGCTGATGATGGCGTCGGCCAGTTGATCGAGCTGCTCGTTCATCATAGCGAGGCGCGGGATCTGCACCGGTAGGAGGTTGTCCCGGCCGACCAGTCCCTGGGCCACCGCGCGCGCGCCCGATATGAGATAGAGCGCGGCCGACAGGGTGTCCTGCTGGTGCTCATGTATTCGCGGCAGGAACTCGTCGGCTTTGATGTAGGCGCCATCGCAGCCGCGCTCGAGAGGCACGCCGCCATCGCGCAGCCGCTGGGTGAAGCGCTCGGTCTGGTGCATCACCCAGTGCACCTCCGCCTCGTCGCACATCTCGAGGAGACCGCGAGCGAGGACCTCCATGGTGCGGCCGGCCATGCCACCGTAGGTGTGCAGTCCCTCGTAAACGACCACCTCGTTCATGAACTTCTCGTGGTCGTCCGGGTTGTCGGTGGTGATTATTCCGCCGGTGTTGCACTTGGGGTCCTGGGCGCCGTCGATCTGAAAGATGTTGCAGGTCTTCACGATCTGCTGGACGATGTCGGCGATGGAGCGATCGGCCTGGCCGGGCTCGTGGCGCTGGATGTACCAGGCGTTCTCGATCACGCGGGAGCCGTCGCAGATCAGGCGCAAGCCGTACCTGGCGGCGAGAGCGCGGACCGCCCGCAGGTTCTGCAGGCTGAAGGGGTGCTGACCGTCGGCGAACGCCTGCAAGCCGACGAGCGCAACGTTCCCCTGTTGAAGGATCGCCTCCAGCTTCTCCAGGTCCATGTTACCGGTGAAGACGGGCTGCTCGTGATCGCGCACGTCCGGGTACTGGATCCCCATCGGGTTGAACACGTCCAGCTTGGTGCGAGCGTTGCTGGGCAGCACGGAACCGGGCGGCTGCATCGTCGAGATGACGAGCTTGACTGAGCCCAAGTTGTTATGGGTGGGGCAGACGTAATGATGGCCGAGCACCTGGCGAACCGCCTTTTCGAGCGCCTCGAAGTTGCGGGAGCCGGCGTAGGCTTCGTCACCGATGAGCTGCCCGGCGAGCTGTTCCTGGCTGAGGGCGTTGGTGCCGAGCGAGCACATGTCGAAGGTGACCTGACTGGGCGTGAGGTTGAAGACGTTGAAGCGGGCCTCGGCAAGATATTTCTTGCGCTCTTCCACGGACGGGAAGGAGAGCAGCCGGACGGTCTTTATCTTATGTGGTTCGTGGCTCACCATGGTGAGGCTCGAACTTAGTGTCGCGCCCAGCCCGGCGACAGGACCGCCCGGCGGGGTTGCAGGCTGATGCCGGGAGGGGTCAGGTTACCAGCTGATTTGCGGGTTAGGTTGTCAATAGGATTGCGTGTCCAGCGCGTGGGCTGTTGATCAGGACGGCACTGACCGTGCCTGGATGGCCGGCCGGGCCGGAGGCACCTGGGAGGGACGCATGGAGGATTCGTTGACGCTGGGTGGGAGCTTGGGCCGGCGAGCCCTGAGTTTCATCGCGGGAGTGGGGATGGCTATCGTCTCAATCCTGACAATCAACCACTTCTTCGCCGCCAATTACCCGACCTCGATCTGGGAGGGCTCGTTCTGTGACATCAGCGCCTTCTTCAACTGCGACAGTTCGGCTTTCGCGCTGATCTCGGCAGTGGGGGGCGTGCCTCTCGGTTATCTCGGCTTGATCGTGGGCGCCCTGGTCGCTCTGGGAGCCGTATTCCCTTCCGAGGCCTTCGAGAGGACGAACAAGACGATATCGCTGGTCAACGCCGTCGGGGTCGTGTTTCTGTTCTTCTATTCCGTTCTCTACTTGAAGAGCCTGTGTTTGCTGTGCAGCGGCTTCTATGTCTTCTCTCTGTTCAGCTTCGCCCTCTTCTGGACTTATGGGATCGGTCGTACCCGCGAGAGTTTTTTTGCCAGATGGTTCGACCCGTCGCTGAAGCACCTGGCGGCCTTCGCGGTCATCGTGTTGTTCGGGGCCTACGGATTAGCCCGGTACCATGATGCGGTAAAGCTGGCTCAGAGCGGAGGTGTAGCGGCGCGAGTCGTGGAGCAGTACTTCAGCCTGCCCACGGTCGAGACGCCGAGCATCATTTCGCCGTTCTGGACCGCGAGGTCCAGCGAGCGGTTTGAGGACGCACCCATTCGGATCGTCGAGTACGGAGACCTGCTGTGCCCCGACTGCCAGTACCTGAACGAACAGCTCGTGAAGCTGAAGGAAGAGTTCAAGGGCAAGATGAACGTCGCCTTTCAGTTCTTCCCGCTCGATGCCGAGTGCAACCAGGTGGTGGAAAAAGACAAGCACCCCGGTGCGTGCGACGTCTCGTATATGGCGGCTTACGATTCCAGCAAGTTTCTGCAGATCCACGATGAGATCTTCGCCAACCTACAGGACGCGAAGAGCGACCCGGAATGGAGGATGGAACTAGCCCGCAGGTATGGTGTAGAGGCTGCGCTTGATGATCCGGAAACGAAGGAGCTCGTGCAGCGCATCATCGACACTGGCGTTGAGTACGAGAGGACATCAGACACGTACAGCCATGGCATCCGATCGACGCCGACGATGATCCTGAACAACAGGATGGTGATCGGAACGTTTCCCTACGAGCAGTTGAGGGCCATCTTCCAGGCTCTGGTCGACGAGCAGGAAGCCGGCGAGCGGAAGTTCATGGAACATTGGGTGGAGGAATGACCTGCGGCCGATATCGAGTCTTCTGGGGCGCGGCAGGGTTGCTGCTTCGATCATCGCGTTGCGCATTTGGGTTGGGTTAGGCTACAGTTTGTAGGCGCGTAGGATTAGGGAGGTACGGTCAGGTATGGCGGTTTCGTTCGAGTTTGAAGGGAACGTAGTTCTGTTCACGGCCGAGGGTGACATGACGAACGTCGACATCCGGGCGGCCCTCGAGAGGGCGACAGAGGACCCTTCCTTTCGGCCGGGTATGAGCATCCTGATGCACGATCTCGGCTCGAGCTATCAGCCTTCCAGCGAGCAAGCCTACGAGGCCGCCACGGACCTGAGCGAGCTTACGAAGTTGTACTCACCTCATATCGCGGTTGTGGTGCACGAGGATATCAAGTACGGTCTGGGCAGAATGATCGCGGCGTACTGCGAGAGGCACGGTATCGACTTCCAGGTCTTCCGCAACTTCGATAACGCGCGGCAGTGGCTGGCGTACGTTCATGAGACCGGAGACGAGACCGCAGGTGAGTCTGGGAGTGCGGATTCTCCGCGTCGGTGACCTGACCGCATGCTAGACGGCGGCGCCACGCTCCTGCATGCGGCGACTGTTGCGGTAGGGGCGCTCATATTCCTGCTGTTCGCATACGCGGCGCTCACCTCTGTTCGTGAGGGTGAGTCACGGGCCGCCGGCGTTGCGTTCGCACTCTCGCTCGTCCTTCCACTGCCTTACCTGCTTGCCGGGCTGCTCAGTTTCGATCTCGAGATACCTCTTGCAGCCATCCTGCTCTCGCTCACGCTGATAGCGGTTCTTCTTCTGCTCATACCCTGGGGAGGAAAGCGATTCAGGTACGATGACACGCCGACGTGCAGGATCGATGAGCGGGACATCATGTTCTCGAGGCGTCTGCTGAGACCGGGCTCGGCGAGGTTCGAGGAGTACTACGCCGACAACCCGGAGAAGAAAGGGCCCGACGACGAGTTCAGGGCGCAACCGGGTCTGCTGGAGAGGGGTGCGACGCAGTACGACCCCTACATGTTCTCGGCCGCCGATGCGACGTTCGCTACCGTCGAGGCGCTGCAGGCGACGGTAGAAGGTGAGCCGGCCGCCGACAAAGTTGCCTGCGACCCGCAAGAGATGACCGGCTTCATAAAGAATTGGGCCCTCAAGATGGGGGTCGTGTCGGTCGGAGTCACCGAGCTGAGGGAGTATCACCTCTACACCATCATCGGGCGGGGCGAGCACTACGGGAAGCCGGTTGAGCTGGACCATGACTTCGCCATCGCGTTCACCGTCGAGATGGACAAGGAGATGGTCGATCGCGCTCCGCTGGGCCCGATGGTGATGGAGTCGGCTCAACAGTACCTGCGCTCCGGCGCCATAGCCGTGCAGGTCGCAGAGTTCATCCGCCGTCTGGGCTATCCCGCCCGTGCTCACATCGATGGCAACTATCGCGTGGTGTGCCCGCTGGTGGCCCGGGACGCAGGCCTGGGCGAGATCGGCCGGATGGGCTTGCTGATGACTCCCGAGCTCGGGCCGCGCGTGAGGATAGCGGTCGTGACGACCGACCTGCCGCTGGTCCCTGATGGACGCGGGTACGACTACACGATGATCGATTTCTGCGTGCGCTGTAAGAAGTGCGCGAACGTATGCCCGAGCAAGGCGATCTCCTTCGACGACAGGGCATTGATCGACGGTGTCAGGCGCTGGCAGATCGATCAGGAGGCGTGTTTCACGCTGTGGTGCAAGATCGGGACGGACTGTGGGCGCTGCGTCTCGGTCTGCCCGTTCTCGCATCCCGACAACCTGGTGCATAATCTCGTGCGGCGGGGCGTGCGTAACTCTTCGCTGTTCCGGCGGGCGGCGATCCGGATGGATGACCTCTTTTACGGCAAGCAGCCTCCGCCCTCTCGTTTGCCCGGTTGGATGAAGATCGAGGCCGTGGGTGATTGAGAGCGCGGGAGGGCCGTTCAAGGAGACGTGCTTGACCGAGAGCTGGCGGGTGTGTACATTGTGCACAACGTGAACTATGTCTGCAGAACACGGATGTGACGATGGGCACGAAAGCGAGAGGGGTCCGGCTCCCGGAAGAGCTCGACCTCGAGATCCGGCGCGAGGTCGAACGCTCGCGGCGCAACTGGTCCCAGGTCGTTGCAGAACTGCTGGAGGAGGCAGTCCGCATGCGCCGCGCCCCTGGCATCGTCTTCACCGCCGGCCCGACGGGCCGGCGGGCGACGATTGCCGGCACCGGGCTCGATGTCTGGGAGGTCGTGGCCGCATGGCGCTCTTGCGGCGAGGACTACGATGAGTTGCGACGGAGCTATCCGTGGCTGGACGAGGCCCAGCTGCGCGGTGCTCTGAGCTACTATCAGCGCTACCCCGAGGAGATCGACGAGCGATTGGAGCGGGAGCGCCAGTGGACGCCCGAGCAAACCTGGGCGGAGCTCCCGTTCACGCGACCCCGGCGTGACGACTGACGCCGGCGTGCGGTGAAGTTCCTGCTCGACGAGGACGTGCACCCGGGCATGGCTGTGATCGGCCGAGGTCTCGACCTCGACGTGGTGAGCGTGCACGAGA
This sequence comes from Gemmatimonadota bacterium, assembly GCA_036475815.1. Lineage (GTDB taxonomy): Bacteria > Gemmatimonadota > Gemmatimonadetes > Palauibacterales > KS3-K002 > JBDHGH01. The sequence continues at coordinate 8,628 of JAZGAL010000105.1, read as the reverse complement.
TCGGCCGCCGCATGCTGACCGACACGGAGCAGCTCGAGTTCGCCGCAGGGGAGGGCCGGGTGATGGTGACTCGCAACCGTGACGATTTCATCGAGGCCACGGTCGCCTTCTTCCGCGCGCGCCAACCGCACGCTGGCGTCCTGATCATCCCCCACACGCTGCCGAATAGCGATCCCGAGCGCATGGCCCACGCGCTCGCGGGCTGGTGTGCGAAAAGGGAAGAGGTCGGCGGGCTCGAGCCTTACACGATCGACTTCCTGTAGAGAAGGATCACGGCGCTGCCCGGCATGATGACGGCAACGTTTCGTGGCGCCGGCGATCTCGGGTACAGGACGGCGCCGTTCAGTCCCTCCCCCGAACATGACGTACTTGCCAACTGCTTATATATAGTTACGGGCGATGACTTCGACGTGCTCATCTTCTCCAGCAACGGTCAGCTGGTTCGGGTCGTGAGGAACGGCGGGGAGCGCGAGGCGGTATCCGAGGAGCACCGTACCGCGTGGATAGACGACGTCCTGGGCCAGGTCCCCGAGGCGGCGCGTGCCCAGGCGCGACGTGCCGTGGAACACATCCCGACACCGGAGGAGCTCCCGGTCTACAACGACGTGGTTGTAGACGCGTACGGGTACGTGTAGTGCGCGGCCGAGCCGGGGCGTGATCCGTGACAGTTTCCGGCGGCTGGAGACGGAGATCGTGATGCCGATCAAGTCGCGCCGACGCTGAGATCGCCGACGATCCCAAGCCGGACGACGTACTGCACATCGAGCTCGTCACGCCAGACACCGTAGATCTTGTCTCCACGGAATAGGCGCGGTGCGAAGCGTGGCGGCATCGAGACGACACCTAGGAACCTGCCCTCTGAATCGAACACGTCCCAATCCGGCGCTCCCGAGTCCTGCAGCAGGTCGTAGCTCTCCAACTCCTCTTCGCTGAGCTCTGACGCCGGCTGAACGTGCTGGACCCAGATCGTCCCGTTAGGCCCCGATGATATGAAGCTGAACGCGGGTAAGTACTCAGCGAAGTGTACCATGTTCTTGAGCTGAGGCATCATCTGTGCGGGTACGCCCGCGTCGGACCAGGTCTTCTCGAGGTAGCCCATCACGCCGTCTTTATCGGCGTCGCTTACGGGTTTCAGCTCGAAGGGCATCGTGACGATGCGCTCCAGCGTTCCGTCGCTCGAGTATACGCCGACACGGTACTCGTTGTTGACCCCGAACAGCAGTTTCAGGTCATCGGTGATCTCCCAGACCGGCTCCGGGGAGTAGATGTTGATCTCCGGCGAGGGGCCAGCGAGGTTGAATGTTTCCCCCGAGGGGAACGTCTTCACCGTGTCGATGACCGTGCCGTCGGATTCCAAGAGGACGATCGCGTCCTCAGGGTTCTCAATCGCTGGCTGGCCCGGTAGCGAGAGCGGGCGAATCTGCTCGGCAATTATGCCAGTGGAGGTCGCCTTGAAGAGGAGTGGAAGCCCCTCCTCCAGTGCGAGGCGGAAACTCCCGGCCGGCGAACCGTCGGGCGCGTAGCGATTGACACGCTGGTTGCCGATGTCAGGGACCAGCAGCGTGTCACCCGGGCCCATAAAGAGAAACATCGCCTGCTGCAGCTCCCCGGGACCCCCGCCCTTCTGGCCGATGGTCTGCAGGTACTCTCCCTCCGGCGAGTAGACCTGAATGTGCTGAGCCTGCATGTCGAGAACGAAGATGCGGCCCTCCGAGTCTGCGGTAATCGAGGCGACTTGCCCAAACTGGTACTGGGGATCCCCCTCCAGGGCGCCGATTTGCAGTTCTTGCTCGATGGTCCAGTTGTCTGTGGGCGTCCAGACGCCCTCTGCGGGGTTGGACACGATGGCGACGCCGGCGCTGTCGGTGACGCTGCCGGCCCAGCGACTTTCCTGTCCCGCACAGGCTCCTAGCAGCAAAGCCAGGGCAGCCGACGTAAAAGCAGCTCGAAGCGGTCTCACTTCTAGAGCCTCCGTAGTGGTTGATGGCCCATAACCATTATAGTTATTAACTGTTGGGTTCAGAACGGCGATCTTGCACAGCCCGGGGCTGCAATTCCTGTTCCTAGATACAATACGTAAGCAGGGGCCAAAACGATTCTGGCCGCACTGACGCGGCGATCATATCTTGGACTCTATTCCTCGTCGCAGCAAGTCTGCGATCTGTGCGGGACACAGCGAGGCTAGTCCTGAGAGTGGAGGCAGTTCATGGATCCGAACGATAAGAAGACCGCCCTGCGGATGATCCCTTACGGTCTATACGTATTGACTGGGGAGACGAAGGATGGCCGGGTCGCGGCTGCCACGGTCAACTGGGTGACCCAGGTTTCCTTCGACCCGCCCCTGGTCGTCGTGGGAGTGAAGGCCGACTCGGGTACGCACGCGGTGATCAAGGAGGCGGGATCTTTCGCCCTGAACGTCCTCGGCAAGGACCAGCAGGCGACCGCTTATGCCTTCTTCAAGCCGGTGGAGCGCGAGGGCGACACGATCGGCGGCGAGGCGTTTCGCACGGGGACGACGGGGGCTCCGATTCTCGAGAGCTGTCCCGCCTACGTCGAGTGCAAGCTGACCGAGACGCTGGAGAGAGGTGACCACTCGATCTTCGTCGGGGAGGTTGTCGATGCCGGTGTTGCGCAGAGCCCGGCGGGTCGCCCCGACGATGTCACGCTCGCGCTGCGGGACCTCGGCGAGAAGGTATTCTACGGCGGCTAGTGGCGAGCGATCATGAAAAGCATACTTGTTCTCGGTGCTGGTCAGAGCACCCCCTACCTGATACACCATCTTCTGAAGCTGGCGGATCAATACGACTGGTCGGTGACGGTGGGGGACATCGACCGCGGGCTTGCCAAGATGCGAATTGGCGGTCATCCGCGGGGAACGGCTATCCGTTTCGATGTGAACGATGAGGTCGTGCGGTCCACTCAGATCGAGTGGTCAGACGTGGTAATCAACATGCTGTCGCCGACATTCCAAGATCTGGTGGCCTGGGATTGCGTTGCCCACGGCCGCCACATGCTCTCGGTGTCCTACCGAGACCAGGCGATCCGCGACCTGGGGCGGGACGCCCACCGCAAAGGCGTGCTTCTCCTCTGCGAGATGGGGCTGGACCCGGGCATCGATCATATGTCGGCCATGTCGGTCATCGACGCTGTGCATGCCAAAGGTGGTCGGATCACCCGGTTCTGCTCGTACGGCAGCGGCGTACCGGCGCCGGAGCAGGAGCACAACCCACTTCGTTATGTGATCACTTGGAATCCGCGCAACGTGGTGATGGCGAGCGAGGACGGCGCCGAGTACATGCAAGACTGCAAGATAAAGCTTGTTCCCTGGCACCACGTGTTCCATCACACCTGGCCCGTGGAGGTGGATGGCCTGGGGCTCTTCGAGGCCTACCCCAATCGGGATTCCATCGCCTACATGAGAATCTTCGGTCTTACGCACGTGCACACAATGATCCGCGGCACGCTGCGCTATCCAGGATGGAGCGAGACTTGGGCGCAGATCGTGAGGTTGGGGCTTCCCAACGAAGACCTGCGCATCCCGAGTCTCGGTGACCGCAGTTATCGCGAAGTGACGGAAATGTTCCTCCCGATGATCAACGTGGACGAGCCGATCGAAGAACGCGTGGCCCGGTTCCTCCAGATCAGTCCCACGGGCATGATCATGCAGAACCTGGCCTGGTTGGGCCTGTTCTCCGACGAGACGATCGGTTGTGAGGGCGAGACGCCGGCGGCCATGATGATCCACTTGCTCAAGAAGAAGCTGCCGCTGCTGCCCGGGATGCGGGATTTGGTCATCATCATGCACGAGTTGGACGTGGAGTACGCGGACCAGGCTCGCAGACGGGAGCGGATCACGTCTACGCTGGTGGCCAGGGGTGAGGCGAACGGTTTCACCGCGATGGCGAAGACCGTGGGGTTGCCGGTTGCGATCGCCGCGAAGCTGCTATTGAACGGAGAACTCGAGCTGGACGGCAGTCAGATCCCCACTCACCGGTCGATCTACGAGCCCGTACTGCGTGAGATGGCCAAGGAAGGTCTCGAATTCAGAGAGAAAGTCGAGCCGATCGAATAGAAGTGCGATGGAGCTAACGAGCCTCGGCGTCATTCGTCGATCACGCAAGGAGAACGAGTTCCGGGTGCCGATTCACCCGGCTCACTTCGAGCTGATCCCCGCCGATGTGGGCGGACGCTTGATCTTCGAGAAGGGCTACGGTGAGCCGTTCGGCGTTTCCGATGCCGAGATCGGGGGCCGCTTCGGCGGGCTCGCCGCGCGGGCCGAGCTTCTGGGCGGATGCGATGGTGTTCTCCTGCCGAAGGTTGTTCCAGCCGACTTGGAGGAGATGCGAGAGGGCGGGATCCTCTGGGGATGGCCACACTGTGTTCAGCAGATGGAGGTGACGCGGATCGCCGTTCAACGTCGGCAGACGCTGCTGGCCTTCGAGGCCATGTTCGGTTGGGATGACGGCGTCCGCGGGGTACACCTGTTCTACCGAAACAACGAGATGGCGGGATACTGCGGTGTGATCCACGCCCTCTCGGTGATGGGACTGAGCGGGCATTACGGCCGTGCCCTGAAGGCGGTCGTACTGAGCTTTGGCGCAGTGAGTCGCGGCGCCGTTCAGGCGCTAAAGGGTCTCGGCGTCGCAGATATTACCGTGTACACGCAGCGGGACCCGGTAGAGGTGCATAACAAGATCGTGGGGTGCCGTCACGGCCGGATCGTGCGGCAGGAAGACGGCCAGGTAACGGCTACTCAGGAAGACGGGAGCGAGCTCGCCTTAGTCGAGATCCTGGCCCAGGCGGACGTCATCGTCAACGGGATCCTCCAGGATACGGGCCGTCCGCTCATGTACGTTCGGGAAGGCGAAGAGCGCCGGTTGAAGCGGGGCTCGCTCATCGTGGATGTGAGCTGCGACCTCGGGATGGGATTCCCGTTCGCCCGGCCGACCACGTTTGAGGAGCCGACTCTCAGAATCGGCGAAGTGACGTACTATGCTGTGGATCACACACCAAGCTATCTGTGGCGGAGCGCATCCTGGGAAATCTCCCAGGTGGTGGTCGCGTACCTCGAGCGGGTGATGGGAGGGCCGGAGAGTTGGGAGCAGGATGAAACGCTGAGAAGTGCGATCGAGATCGGGAACGGCGAGATTCGCAACCCGAGGATCATCAGCTTCCAGGAAGGCCGAGCTTCGCAATCCGACGTCGATCAGTAGGTTCCAACGGGAACGGCGCCGCGTGGCTAGAGTGATTGTAGCGCCAGCCGGATCGGCACTTCCTATAGACGTCGATGCCGTGGTGGTCGAGGATGATACCCACCTGGTGCTGGGCGCTGACCCCGTGCCACGAGAGACACATGAGCCGCCGGACGGTCTGTTGAAGCGGGCCGAGGCCACCGAACCGAAGCTGCCGGGTTCCGTGGTGGTGGCGGGATCGTCGCCCGTTCGGTTCCATGCGATTGTCCATGATCTGAACCTCGAGCCCTCCTGGAAGGAGGAGTGGGTGGTCGGCGCGATCGCGGCGGTCCTGAAGGAGGCTGAGAGGAGGAAACTGCGCTCGATCGCCCTGCCGATGCTCGGAACGTTGCATGGATCGCTGGAGCAAAGACGCTTCATCGATCTGCTCGCAGGCGTGTTGGCGGAGATTGCCTTGCAGGATCCCGGCGATATCTGGTTGGTACTCCCGGCGGAAGCCGAAAGCGCCGCTCTGGAGGCGGTTCAGGAGTTGGGCTGGGAGCTGCGCGGTTGAGCGTAGAAGGGTGCCCGGCCACCGCCGGCGGCTGTTAGACAACGGGGTTTCGGGTCTATAGATTGCCGGTATCCGGAGCGCTGATGCTGTAACGGCTCCCGGGTCTTCCGGACCCGGGCATCTGCTGGAGTCGGGAGATGTCTGAACGAATAGCGCTTATCGAGCCGGGTCCCAGCCCCCAGCCTCCCCTCAGGCCCCTCCCGGAAGAGGCGCGTCCGGGGATTTTTGCCCCACCCAACTGAACTGCGGTTTACTTATCGTGTGGGTTGCCGGCGGCAGGCGGATGCGGCGGCTGGCCAGTGACGTTCCCCAACGATAGTCCTTCGGCACAAGTCGAGAATCGGGACCGAAGAGCGCCGGGCAAGTCATCATGCGGCGTTCCTCGCTGGTTCGATCGACGCACTTTGAGCGCGCGCACGGCGCGCCCGGATGGAGATAATGATGGCTGAGATAACAGTACCTGTTGATGAAGTCTTTCCTATCCTGAAGGACAACATCCTGGTTGATGGATTCCATATCGTTGTCGACCTGGAGAAGTCGCACGGGTCGGTCATCGTGGATGCGCTGGAAGGGAAAGAGTACCTCGATTGCTACGGCTACTTCGCGACGCTGCCTGTGGGCCATAACCATCCCAAGATGAAGGATGAAGGGTTCCGGCGATCACTGATGACCGCGGCGCTCAGCAATCCCGCCAACAGCGATGTGTACTCCCGGGAATTCGCCGCGTTCGTGAGAACGTTTCGCGAGCTGGCGGCGCCCGAGGAATTCGCCCACCTGTTCTTCATCGCGGGTGGCGCGCTGGCTGTGGAGAACGCCATGAAGGCGGCGTTCGATTGGAAGGCGCAGAAGAACCGGGCCAAGGGCATCGAGGGCGGCGCGGACAAGATCCTTCATTTCGTCGATGCGTTTCACGGGCGGAGCGGCTACGCGTTATCAGTGACCAACACGGACCCGGTGAAGATAGCGGATTTCCCGAAGTTCGATTGGCCGCGCATCTCGAATCCCGCGATCCACTTCCCGATCGATGAGGCGGAGGTAGCCGCGGCCGAGGCGCGGGCGGAGCAAGAGATCGAGGCGGCGTTCGCGAAAGACCCGCACGGCATCGCGGCGATCCTCATGGAGCCGATCCAGGGCGAGGGTGGCGACAACCATTTCCGTCCGGAGTTTCTGCGTAGCTTGAGGAAGTACGCGGATGAGTACGAGGCCTTGCTGATCTACGACGAGGTTCAGACGGGCATGGGTGTGACCGGCACCATGTGGGCGTTCCAGCAGCTCGACGTGACGCCCGACATCGTCGCGTTCGGCAAGAAGACGCAGATTTGCGGGATCATGAGCACGCGGCGGATCGACGAGGTCGAGAACAACGTCTTTCGTGTCTCCTCACGAATCAACTCCACCTGGGGCGGTAATCTGGTCGATATGGTACGTTGTGCCCGCTACCTGCAGATCATGCAGGAGGATGGCCTGGTCGAGAACGCGGCCAGAGTCGGGTGCCTGTTGCGGGAGGGGCTCGAGAACCTTCGCTCCGAGTTCCCGATGATCAGCAATGTGCGCGGCCGCGGGCTCATGGTAGCTTTCGATTTCCCGGATGGCGCCATGCGCGACCGGGTGCGCCAGCAGTGCTGGGACGCGGGGCTGGCCACTTTGCCGTGCGGCCCGAAGTCGTTACGCTTCCGGCCACCGCTGACGTTCAGCGAGGCGGACGTCGAGAAGTCGTTGCGTACTCTGCGCGATGTCCTGTCGTAGCGGGTACTGGGGGGAAGGTCCAATTGCTAGAGGGGTGCCGCTCATGATCAGGCGCAGCATTCTCATCCCGCTGGTCGCGGTTTTCGTTGCCACAGCTGCTTGGGCGCAGGAGTTCCAGCCTCTGCTCGACAGCGAGAGGCGCGACCTGCTGCACGAAGCGCTCAGCGGTGAGCTCGCCAAGGAGCACGTCATCCAGATCACCCGCCACCATCGCATCCAGGCCTCCCGCGGCTACAGGGACGCCGCCCAGTATGTGCTCGGCCAGTTGCGCGCGTACGGGTTCGGCGAGAGCGAGGCGTGGATCGAGTCCTATGCGTCGGATGGAACGATCGTCTATCAGACCTGGCAGTCACCTTCGGGTTGGGATATCGAGTCCGGCGAGCTTCGGATGGTGGAGCCGTATGATGAGCGTATCGTCGGCTATCCCGAGATCGCCATGAGCGTGATCACGTACTCGAATCCCGGCGACGTGACGGCCGAGCTCGTCTGGGTGGGCGCGGGGACCAGCGATGCCGACTATGAGGGTAAAGATGTCGCCGGCAAGTTCGTGCTGGCGACGGGCTATGGCGGATCGGTTCACCGGCTGGCCGTGCTGGAGTACGATGCGGCGGCCGTGGTGTGCTATCTGGATGACGAGCGCGCCGAGGAATACCCGGACATGCTGCAGTATACCGGGATGTGGCCGCGAACCGATGAGTTGGAGCGCGTGACCTTCGGCTTCAACATCACGAACCGACAGGGTGAGAAGCTGCGCGAGCTGCTGGAGTCGGGTGAGCGTGTGGTCATGCACGGAGAAGTCTCCGGCATCGGACTGGAGCCGTACTTCATGGATGTCGTCGTGGCTCGCATCGAGGGGTCGCGGCGGCCGGGCGAGGAGCTGGTCTTCAGCGCGCACCTGGACCACCCGAAGGAATCGGCCAACGACAACGCCAGCGGCTCGGGCGCGATGCTCGACATCGCCGGAACGCTGAAGGCGCTCATCGCTGACGGGCGTATGCCGGGGCCCGAGCGGACGCTGCGCTTCCTCTGGGTGCCCGAGTGGTACGGCACGATGGCGTACATCGACAAGCACCCGGAGATGACCGGCCCCGCTCTTGGCGGCAGCTATCTGGCCAACATCAACCTCGACATGGTCGG
>JAZGAL010000104.1:0-8534 GCA_036475815.1 Gemmatimonadota bacterium | reverse complement strand
GGCTGGACCGGCGGCTCACCCAGAACCCGCTGGGGCGGCGAAGCGGCGCTGGAACAGCTGAGGGGCTTCGGCCCGACCGGGGTGCACGCTGACATGACTGCCGTCGATGTGCAGGCGAGCGGCGAGCACTGGTTCATGGACGGCGGCCTGAACGCGAAAGCCTGGCTGGGTGCCTGGATCCCCGACGGGAACGCGTCCGCTATGCCGGTTCTGGCGCTGGCGCTGGCGGCGCCCGACTGGGGCGGCTCGGCCTACCGCCTCGAGTATCGCCACGGCCCGGCCTACCGGGAGACGAACACGATGGAGGCGGCGGTCGCCGATCTTCGCGCCGACGTGCTCGGACTCGAGTTCTACCGGCCGATCGCCGCGCGCTGGACCATGTCGGCCTCGGCCAGGCTCAGCGTTTTCTCGGGCGTCGGCGATCCGAACCAGCGCGTCGATGCGAGCCTCAGCTTGCTCTACCAGCTCGAGCCGGCCTGGACGATCGGTTACGAGACGCGCGGGCTGGCCTTCGCCGACTCGGCGCCGAACCCCGGGCGGCGCCTCTACTGGGACCCCGAGTGGTACTGGCTGCACGCGGCGGTGGTGAACTGGAACTCGCAGCCGGGCGAGTGGGAGCTGGCGGCGCAGGCCTTGGTGGGCGCGGCCTGGATGCGGGAGCGCAACCTGGATCCCACCCTGGAAGCCCAATTCGCCTTCATCTTGGATGCCGTGCGCCGGTTCGGTGTGTGGGGCGTGGGCGGGCGCGCGGCGATCAGTCAGAGCCGCGCCGACGGGTACCGGGCGTTCCGCCTGGAGCTGCGGGCGACGCGGACGATGTCGATAAGATAAGAGATGGGTAACCGAAGACCGATTCTGCTGATTCTGGCCGCGACGATCGTCGTCGCTATCGGCACGCTGATGCTGGTCTGGGCGTCGCGTGCCCCGCTGGAGGTGCAGACCTTCATCGTGCGTCTCTCCATCGTCACGCTGGTGCTGTTCCTGATCATCCTCATCGCCCGCTACTTCACGCTGCTCTGGTTCGGGTACCTGCACCACATGGAGACGGGCGCCGCGGAGATTCCCAACGGGATCGAGTATCCGCCCGTCTCGGTGATCGTCCCCGCCTATAACGAGGGGCTGGTCATCGAAGCGGCGGTGGAAAGCCTGTTGAAGCTCGACTACCCGCGCTACGAGATCATCGTCATCGACGATGGCTCGACCGACGACACGCTGGCCAACGCGCTGCGACATGCTGGCGAGCACGGGAACTGTCGGGTGAAGGTGAGCACGAAGAGGAATGGCGGGAAGGCGAGCGCCCTGAACGCGGGGCTCGCCATGGCTGAGTACCCCATCGTGCTCTGCATGGACGCCGACGCGCGCCTCGAGCCACAAACGATCAAGGCGGCGGTGCCTCACTTCCGCGATCCATCCGTCGGTGCGGTGGCCGGCAACGTCAAGGTCGTGAACCGGGTGAACCTCTGGACCCGGCTGCAGGCGCTGGAGTACATCGAAGGCCTCAACATGGCGCGGCGTGCACAGGGCTTCCTCAACGCTGTGAACATCGTGCCCGGCCCTATCGGGCTCTTCCGTCGCGATGTGCTGATCGCGCTGGGCGGCTACGATCTCGATACGTTCGCCGAGGACACCGACCTCACGCTGAAGCTGCTCACCGCGGGCTGGAAGATCCGCTACGAGCCGCGGGCCATAGCCTGGACGGAAGCTCCGGAGCGGCTGGTCGATCTCATCCAGCAGCGCTACCGCTGGACGCGCGGCATCCTGCAAGCGCTTGGCAAGCACAAGAAGGCGCTGTTCTTCCCGTTCCCCGATTTTCCGCTCTGGCTGTCACTGCTGCAGATGGGCTTCGAGGCCGTGATCTGGCCCGCGATGAACGTTTACGGCCACCTGTTCTTCGCCTACGTGGCGGTGGCCTTCGGCATGGGCGAGATGCTGCTGGCCTGGTGGGTTCTGCTCACCCTGCTCGACCTCGTGGCGGCCCTGGCAACCGTCGGCATGGAGGAAGAGCAGCTTTCGCTGGTGCCGTACGCTCTGATCTACCGCTTCTTCTTCATTCTGTTGATCGACGTGGTCAAGCTCTGCTCGACGCTGGAGGAGGCTCTCAACCTGCGTATGAGCTGGGGTAAACTGGAAAGGATCGGGCGCATATGAGTAGCGTCACTCAATTGATGGTAACGATCATCATCGTGACGATCCTGGTCACGGTGATACTGGGCGTGGTCTCCTACGCCGCCTACTGGCTGCGCCGCATGCGGCGGCCGACAGGGCCGATGGAGGTCGATACGACCCCACGCTTCTTCTACCGCTATGTCCCCGATGGGACGGCCGATTAGGATGGGGATAACGAGCCCGAGCACGAGCACAACATGCTGAGTAACGAAGTCCCGTGAGCCGTATCCAACGAAGACCGTCCGGCTATCCTTACGAGCCGCCGCGCCCGCGTTCGCCCTGGGCGTGGGGCGGCGCGATCCTGTTGCTCGGAACGTTGGTGGCAGGACTCATCGGCGCGGCCGCGTTGCTCTGGCGACATCTGGACGTCGATTCGCTGCTGCAGGCGGCCACCGGCGCGCCGCCCCCGGCGGTGGTGGAGATGGTGGCCGAGGTCCCGCTCCCCGAGCTCACGACCACGGTCTCCTGGACGGCTCATCTCTACGTGCCCGAACACAACGCCGGCTTCTTCCCCGAGCCGCACTACCACTCCGACTTGACCGAGCGCTGGGGCGCCCTGCTCATCGACATCGGTGCTGGCATACGCCACGTCCGCGGCGCCGCGGCGCTCGACTCGCTGCGCGCGGGCGAGCTGCTGGTGATCCCCGCCGCCGTGTGCCTGGATGACGATGAGCGTAGCGCGATTCGTCGCCACGTCGATCGCGGCGGCCACCTGCTCGCCACCTGGGCGCTGGGTGCCCGGGACGCGGAGTGCGAGTGGGTCGGATTCCGGTTCCTCAAGAACCTGACCGACGCGGACGCGGCCGGGACGCTGGCCGGAGAACCGCCGACCTACATGGCGCTGCCGCATGGAAGCGTGCTCGCCGCCGGCCTGCCACCGGGCCTCCGGATCGAGCTCAAGACCGAGCCGTGGATCACGCTGCGGTCCGGGTCGTCGGGCATCTTCTGGACGGACTGGGCGCTCAACCCGCTGGGCGCGCCCGGCGGTGGCGCCGCCGGCGCGGCGATCGCGCGGACGGACGAATCGGGCGCGCGGATCGTCTGGTTCGGTTGGCGCATGGACGTCGCCGCCAGCGAGCGGGATCAGCGGCTCATCGAGCGCGTCGCCCAGAACTCGGCGCTCTGGGCCGCCGGACATCTGCTTGCCGAGGTGGAGCCGTGGCCCGGCGGCTATCGCGCCGCGATGGCCGTGACCCAGGATGTGGAGCACAGCTTCCGCAACAGCCGGCGCCTGGCGGAGCGGTTCGACGCCATGGACGTCCCGGTCACTTTCTACGTGGTCACCCAGCTGGCCGCGGACTATCCGGAGATGGCCCGGGTACTGCTCGCCGCCGGCGAGGTGGGGACCCACGGCGTCGATCATCGGCAGATCGCGGGACGGCTGTGGGGGATGCAGCTGGCGGGCCTGGGGCAGGCCCGGGACGATGTCGCCGGTTGGACGGGTGTGCCACCGCTCGGCGTCCGGCCGCCGCGGGAGCTCTTCGACAACTACACGCTGGAGGCGTGGCGGCGTTCCGGCGGCCTCTACCTGGCGGCCTCGAACGGGGCGCGGACCGCCGCCCCGGAGATCTTCGACAGTCCTGCCGGCCCGGTGGTGGTGCTGCCGCGCGTTGTGGACGACGACTACACCGTGATGGTCACGCGCGGCGCGAGGTCGCCGGACTCGCTGCAGGCGGCGCTGCTTGGGGCGCTGGAGAAGATGAGATCGCTGGGCGGCCTCGACCTGGTCACGCTGCATACCCAGCTCATCGACTCGGACCGCCGCGTCGATGCGGTGGAGTCTACGGTGAGAGCCGCACAGGCCGCCGGCGACGTCTGGATCGCTCGGGCTTCCGACATCGCCGTCTGGTGGCTCGCCCGCTCGGGCCTGGAGCTACAGGTGCGCGAGCGCGTCGACCATAGCGCCGTGCTATCCGTCCGCAACAGCGGCGCGGATACCGTCGCGGCAGCCTGGCTTCACGTCTACCTGCCCGAGGAGCGGGCGACCTACGCGGCACCGGAGATCGGGGAGATCATCCTGGAGTCCGAGTACGGTCCGTGGGGGTTGCGGGTGAAGTTGCCGGCGCTCGCGCCTGGAGAGTCGCTCGACATCCTGCTGCCGCGCCGCTCCGCCTGATACCGTTACCGTCGTTGGCGATGCTGTCCGGCGCTGGGACGCGCGAACGTCACTCCTGGTTGACGACCACGAACTCCACGCGCCGGTTCAGGCTCCGTCCGTCGGCTGTCTCGTTCGAGGCGATCGGGTTCGCTTCGCCGTACCCCTTGACCGTGAACCGGCTGCGGCCGAGGCCCGGGAACGTGGTGACGAGATACTCGTAGACCGACCGCGCCCGCTCATCGCTCAGTTTCAGGTTATAGGCCGCCGACCCGGTAGAGTCGGTGTACCCCTGAACCTCGATCCACAGGTTGGGACGATCCCGCAGCGCCAGGCCGACCTCGTCGAGGATGCGCCTCGAGGCGGGCAGCAGGGTGGCGCTGTTGGTCCGGAAGTAGACCGACGACAGAACCAGTCTGCCGGCTTCGATCCCGGCTTCGATCATGCTGCAGCCGTTCTCGTCTACCTCACGGTCGGCCGGTGTGTTCGGGCACTTGTCGAGCCCGTCGTAGACGCCGTCGCCGTCGCTGTCAAGCGGACATCCATCTTCGTCGACCAGCGCGCCTTGCGGTGTGTTCGGGCACTTGTCCAGGTTGTCGGGCACGCCGTCGCCGTCGGTATCTATCGCACAGCCGTCGCTGTTCACCGGTGTACCGGCCGGCGTGTTGGGGCATTTGTCCAGGTTGTCGGGCACGCCGTCGCCATCGGAATCGATGGGACAGCCATCGCCGTTCACCCGTGTGCCGGCCGGCGTGTTGGGGCACTTATCCAGGTAGTCGGGCACGCCGTCCGCATCACCGTCCAGCGGGCATCCCGCCGCGTCCGCCTTCACTCCGCGCGGCGTGTTCGGGCAGGCGTCGTTCTGGTTGTAGACCATATCGTGGTCGGAATCGCGATTGGTCGGGAAGAACAGCGTGATGCCGGCGCTCACCTCGATGTTGTGGGTCAACGCTTTACCGATATCGACGCCCGGGTTCAGGCTCTGGCGGATGTCCGTCATCGTCTCGGGCATGAGGTGATCGCGCACGTCCGCCCGGATCGCCACCGCGCGGGTCAGGAAAACTCGCAGACCTCCGCCGTACTGGAACTGGAAGTCGATCTCCTGAGCCAAGCCGTCCGGCACCCACTGCGTCACGCCGGCGCCGGCCAGGATGAAGAGTTGCGCCGCCGGTATTATCTGGAAGTTGTAGCCGACGGCCCCGGTGTACATGTAGGTGTTCACGTTCCTGAGCGTGCCGCCCTGGGCCATCGTAAGGGGGATGTACGACACCTCTCCCTGCAGGAACAGGTTGATCCCGAACGTGTAACCGAGGCGGCCGCCGACGATGATCTCCTGGTCTTCCACCGCGAACGGAAGCTCTCCCGGACTGAAGTTGACGGTGCCCGGCAAATACACGCCGGCAAACCCCTCGAATTCCGCGCCGTCCTTGCCGCGATCGTTCTGCTGCGCCTGGAGCACCCCCGCCGGGAGGAGCAGGAGCAATGCTGCGCAGACGTAGCCGACCCGGGCATGGAAATGTCTGTAGAGTCGATTCATCTCGTGCAACCCTTTGTCGGAATGGGCATGGGGGATGCCGGACCAGGGGCGTCGCGCTCGGGTGAGCACGCATACATAATGGGGCCATCATGTCGTGAGGACAAGGGTTGAGAGGGCCTGACTCGGCTGCCTAACTATCGCGTTCCAGTAGCATCTGGAAGCGAGGGTAGCCGCGCAGAGGAGCCCAGAACGGATCGACCCGGAGTAGGGCAACGGAGAGCTGGGAGGGGATCGATAGCAGGTACTCGAGGCGATCGATGGCGGCCTCGTGCTCGCCGACCATGACGTATATGCGCGCCAGGTCCCGGATTCTGTCAGCTCCGGTCAGCGCGTCTCTCGAGGGCGGCAGCAACTCCACACCCCGCTCGCCTTCACGGATCGCCTCGTCGACCCGCCCCAGTCCTGCGTAGGCGATGCCGAGCGCGCTGTGCGGTGCGAACTGGCCGGGCGCCTCTTCAACCCTGTCTTCCAGAACCACACTTGCGGAATCGTAGTATGTGCGGGCCAGCTCCTGCTGATCGGTGAGGGAGTTCACGCGTGCCCTGGCAAGGTAGTAGTAGGCGCTGTCGATGCCGGGGAGATCCAGACTGAGTCGGTCCAGCGCCGCTGCGTAGTCCTTGCCGAAGACGTTGAGGATGATCCAGGAGGCTTCGCTCCCGACCAGTAGTTCGCCAGGGTTGATCCGGGTCGAGGCTTCCTGCAAGAGCCGGTGAGCTCTCTGGGTGCTTCCATCCCAGGCCAGATAGAACCAGGCCGCCCAACGGTAGTAGTATGGAACGTCCGGGGCTAGTGAGATGGCGCGAAGGAAGTAGGGTTCCGCCTCGGCGTAGCTGCGTAAGTAGAAGTAATTCTGCGCCTGCCCGGTGAGCCAGACGGTGTTGCGCGGATCTAGCTCTAAGGCCCGCTCGGCGTTCGCGATCGATCTCTCCCACTTGGCCTGGCGCCTCTGAATCCAGGCGATCAGCGCGATAGCGTCGGAGTTCCCGGGCTGCCGCCTCTGGACCGTGACGTACTCCTCGAGGGCCTTCTCGTAGTCGCGCCGGCCGTAATACTGGTAGTCGCCTAGAGCCATGTGAGCCGCGGCCAAGTCGGGTGCAAGCTGCAGCGCTTCTTCCACAGCTGCCCGCGCTCTAGGAAGCTCGCTCGTCCGGCCGAACTGATGGACGAGCCAGACACGGGCACGCGAGAGCGCGGCCCAGGCCGCCGCGAAACCGGGATCGAGCTTCACAGCCCGTTCATACATCTCTACGCTCGTACGCGCATCATCTTCCACGAAACGCCGGCCGTAGTAATCGTTGCCGCGCAAGTAGAAGTCGTACGCCGCGAAGTTCTCGGTCGGCTTCGCGCCGAGCGCCTGACGTTGCGGTTCCAACAACCTGATGTCCAACTGCCGGGCCACGTTCTCGGCGATGTCTGATTGAACCGAGAAGATATCGGAAAGAACCGCGTCGTAGCGTTCGGTCCAGATGTTGGTGTCGTCGGACACTCTGACCAGCTGCGGCGTCACCCGCACCCGGCTGGAGCCATCGGGGCCGCGGTCCCAGCGGACCGTGCCCTCCAGGATGTAATCCACGGCCAGTTCCTCGGCGATCGCCGGTATGTTCTTATCGGTGTCCTTGTATGTAGTCGCGCTGGTCCGGGAGATGACGCCGAGGCCGGGCAGCTCGGCGAGCCGGGAGGTTATCTCTTCGGTGACACCGTCCGCGAAGTACTCGTCTTCAGCCGGCCCCAAGTTCTGGAACGGGAGTACGGCCAGTTTCGTCTCGAGGGAGGGGAGCTCCGTGTCGCTGGCGGAGGTTTCCACTCTCCCACCGAGCAGGATCCACGCTGCGGCGATGACTCCCCAAAGCGCGAAGATGCCGATGAGACCCAGCAGCGCTTTCTGCCATATGAGAACCCGACGCCCGGTCTTCCTCTCCGGACCGACGGCCGCTTCCGTCTCGGGCTCTTCCGCCGCTTGGGCGGCCGCTTCCGCTGGCTGTGCTTGGTCTCGAACGCTTGCCGTCGCAAGCACGACGGGCAACATGACGATGAAGAGGACCACGGCGAACGCCGGGAACCACTCCGGCAGCGCCAGGCCTTCGGTGAGGCTCTGGATCACCTGATAGCCCGCCGCAGCACCCAATAGGTAGATAGCAAGCACCTGCCAGATCGAGCGGCGGTGAGCCTCTGTTATCAGTCGCCTGAAAAGTGACACTCCAACGCCAGCAGCTTTGTGGGTGAAGGGGTTCAGTCCCCGGAAACGTACTCCCGCAGCAAGATGAGCCCCTCATCATCTTAGATGCAAGCCTACACCCTGACCGGTTGCGTGGTCCGGGAGATCCCTATGGCCGGTCTTCCTGTTCGATGGTAGCTTGTCGGGAACCTGGAGGGCGGAACATGCGAAAACTATGGAGGATTGGAGCCTTCGCGACCGCGGCGGCTCTGCTCGCGGCAGCGTGCTCAGGTGGGCAAGACGACAGCGCCGCAGAGACCTTCGACCGGCTCCTCGGCGAGGGCAACCCGAAGATCAAGGTCGAGGAAGGGAAGACGTACGTCTTCGCCGGCGGCGATCCGCGGGACACGGGCGCTCCGGACACCGAGTGGTTCGACTTCACCGGCGCGCCGATGGATCCCGCCGCTCTCCAGTACGGCATCGGCAAGGACCGCATCCGCTCCATAGACGACCCGCTCTTCGTAGCGCCCGATGACCCGCGTCTGCTGGAGATACCGCCGAGCCGCTATCGCAAGGACGAG
>JAZGAL010000103.1:0-8722 GCA_036475815.1 Gemmatimonadota bacterium | reverse complement strand
AGCGGTTGCAGGAACGCGGTTACACCGTTCGGCTGACTCGCAGGGAGGCCAGAAAGCGCCGACCCTCGGACCGGGCGGTGGGGCACGATGGGCCGAGAAGCCTCAGTCCCGGACAGCTGTGTGCCCTGCTCGAAGCCCCATCCACCGCTGGCGCGCCGGTGACCGCGGTCGCATTTCCTCAGCTGTCCGATCGGGCGGGACCGCTTCGACTGACCCGGATCCCAAAGAAGCGCGCGGCGAAGCGTCTGTTCGATTCGCTGTTCGGCGTGCGCAAGCTCAGAACCACCTCACCGCTCTTCAGCGACGCACCCGACCAACCACCTTTCGACCGAGACAGACTGGAGGGTGCGTGCGCCGCTTTGACATCCACGGTTCCATGCTACGAGTGCGAGCTCGGCCCGGATGCTTATACGCATCCCCGCTCGCCAAAGGTCTTGCTCGATCAGTTTTCCGGGGATGGGAATGAGTGATCGCGGGCTACCAGCGCAGATACGAGTCAGGAGGCACCGGTGTCTGCGCGCGTCGCAACAGAAGCCGGAGCTTACGGATGGGAACGGCCGCCTGGACGGTTCCTCCCTGCAATCGAAACAGGGCCGACCTTACCATTACATCGATCGCCCAGAATAGAAAGGAGGACGAGAAGCTGCTCAGATCACGATGTTCCCCATAGCTTTCCCAGTACACGGCACGCTCGGTGGGACTCATCGGCCAGCGATACCAGGTTCTGGCAAGGTCAAAATCGAACGCCCCGATCCGGATGGCCTCGTTGTCGACGATGTAGAAGTCGCCAGCGTTGGACACGAGCAGGTTTTCGGCGCAGTAGTCGCGGTGCACGACACCGATCTGGCATTCTTGGGGGATCTGACTCATGGCAAGCTCGATCAGCCTGTCCGCTTCGTGCCTTGTTATGGCCTTCCTCGCGGTGAGGCGATCGATACGCCGGCCCAGATCGACCGCCTCGTCCGACATTCGGAGCGGGGGCGCTCCAGCGACCAGGTCGGCCGCCTCCGTGCGGTGAATCTTCCCCTGCAGGGCGGCAGTCTCGACCAACAGCCTTCGGGTTTGGCCTCGCCGTCGCACGGCCCCCCCATCTACGAACTCCATGAGCAATCCCGCTCCGTGACGGTCGACTACCCGGGGGATGTTGGGAGCGTCGATGCGGGAGATGAGTCGCTCGACAGTCTCCGCACCGCGCGCGGAGGCCATGCGCCGGTACTTGAAGAGGCGCCCATCGGCAAAGCGAAGCCGGTAGCAGCCGGTCCGATCCTCGCGGAAAGCCAAGGTCGTGAGCGAGACCACCTCGACGAGAGGGGAGCCGACGCGTCCGATGATTGCGACGAAATCCTCGCCAAGGCTTTCCGGCGCGACCGGAGCACGCGGCCGATTATCCATCGCTGCCGCCTGCGCGCCACGCCGAGCCTGAGGTCGTGCTGCCAAGATGAAACGTCACCTCACGGACGATCCGATCGCTCACCTGCAGAGCAGGGTGGCCCGCCATTGGCAGGGCGATCGTGTGTACGGATCCGAAGCCAAGTTTTTCAACCTAGATAGAATACGCTGTTAAAGGTGATCTCGAGCCTCACCGCTCACAAGACGGGACGGTGGCATGGCGACGAAATGGGAGGAGGAAGAGGCGACGGAACCCGATAATCGATGTGAGAGAAGGCCTGCGGTGACTCGAGCGATCGTGGTCGCGCTTCTCCCGGTCTTGAGCGCCGTGTGTAGGCCGGCCAGTGACGCCCCGCCGGCCGAGTATCTGCAGGCGGGACCGATGGTGGGTTACTCGACATCGCGGGAGACCCTCCTGTGGGTCCAGACGAACCGTCCTGCCGACGTGATGTTCATCTACTATGATACGGCGATCCCGGAGCGCCGGTACACGACCGGAATGGCACGGACGTCGAAGGAGGACGCGTACATCGTCAAGATCCTCGCCGACAGCGTCTCCCCCGCTCATCGCTATGCCTATGAGCTCTACCTCAACGGCCAGCAGGTGGAGAGACCGTACCCGCTCCGCTTCCAGACTCCCCCTCCGACGCGATCTCTCTCCGGTCCCCCGTCCTTCCGCCTGGCAATCGGGAGCTGCAACTATGTCATCGACCCCGACTTCGATGGCCGGAGCCGGCCATACGGGGGCGATTACCAGATCTTCGAACATATTCGCGCCCGTCAGCCGCACCTCATGATCTGGCTCGGCGACAACGTGTACCTGCGCCAGGGCGAATGGGCTTCGCGCGAGGGCGTTCTCTATCGCTACACGCACACGCGTTCTTTGCCCGAGCTGCAGCCGCTTCTTGCCTCGACACACCACTACGCGATTTGGGATGACCACGACTTCGGGCCGGGCGACTCGGGTGGCTCCTGGTGGAACAAGGAGACGTCGCTCGAGGCGTTCACGCTCTTCTGGGGCAACCCGTGCTTCGGGGTGAACGGCCAGCCCGGCATCACCTGCTCGTTCAGATGGTCGGACGTCGAGTTCTTCCTGCTCGACAACCGATACTACCGTACCCCGAGCGATCGGGAATCAGGTGATCGTGCGATTCAGGGCCCCGGTCAGCTTCAGTGGCTTGTCGACGCTCTGGTGAGCAGCGAGGCGACCTTCAAGATCGTCGTGAGCGGCGGGCAGGTCCTGAACCCCTATACTGCACCGGAGAACTATGCGAATTACCCGGAGGAGCGGGCGGCACTTCTCGAAGCGATCGAGCGTGAGCGCATCGCCGGTGTGCTTTTCCTCAGCGGCGACCGCCATCGCTCTGAGCTCAGCAGGCTCGACCGGCCCGGCGCATACCCGCTGTACGACGTGACGATCTCGCCCCTGACAGCCGATCTGTACAGCCTCGGCTTCGAGCCGAACCCGCTCAGGGTGGAGGGCACGTGGCTCGTCGATCACAACTTCGCGACCCTGGACTTCGAGGGGCCGCGCGACGATCGACGCCTCACGATCACCGCCATCGACAGGCAGGGCATAGTCCGCTGGACGCACACGATCCGGGCGAACGAGCTGCGCTGATCGACGCCCGGCCGGCTAGACCGTTAGGCGTCGAGCCGGGAATCTAGCCCGGCTCCATCCCACAGTGAGGAGATGACCTGTTCGCGCTCCTCAGCCGCTAGGCTCGGGAAGACCGGCAGGCTGAGCACCTCTTCCGCGGCCCGCTCGGCGACGGGAAAATCGCCCGGCCGATAGCCGAGATTCTGGAACGCACCCACCAGGTGGAGAGGAACGGGGTAGTAGACGCGGTGTCCGACGTGGCCGCGCCGGAGCCGGAAGGACACCTCGGCCCTGTCGGAGCATCGCACTGTGTACTGGTGGTAAACGTGGCGATTTTTCCGCCGGACGGACGGCGTGATGACCCCGGGCAGGCCGGCCAGGGCTCGGTCGTAAGCGGCGGCGTGCGCTCGCCTCTGCCTGGTCCACTCCTCCAGTAGAGGCAGTTTCGCGTGGAGAACGGCCGCCTGAACGGCATCGAGGCGGCTGTTGTACCCGAGCTCCGACACGGTGTGCTCATCGCCTGCCACGTTCGGCTGACCGTGGGCTCTAAGGCTTCTGAGGCGTTCGGCCGTTCTCGCGTCGTTCGTTGTCACCAGCCCGCCGTCCCCCCATCCACCCAGGTTCTTTGTCGGATAGAAGGAGAAGCAGCCGGTATCCCCTGCGGCGCCCGCCCGCCAGGCCCGGGGTGTTTGTTCTCCTTGTTTCGTCGCGCTGCTCCTCTCCTGGGTAGCGCCGATCGCCTGAGCGGCATCTTCGACCACGGTGAGCCCGTGCCGCGCGGCGAGCGCCTGGATCTTCCCCATGTCCGCCATCTGCCCGTAAAGGTGAACCGGAAGGATGGCTGCGGTGCGCTCGCTCACGGCTGCGGCCGCGGCGGCCGGATCGATGTTGAAGGTGTCGGGCTCGATGTCGGCGAAAACCGGTGTGGCACCCGCGTGAACGATGCTGGCGGCGCTAGCGATGAAAGAGGAGGGGGTCGTGATTACCTCGTCGCCTCTTCCGATCCCGAGAGCCTTCAGAGAGAGGAACAGAGCGTCGCTGCCGCTCGCCACGCCGATGGCGTGCCTGACGCCGATGTACCCGGCGATCTCGCTCTCCAAGCGCTCGACGACGGGACTGAGAACGAACGCACCGGACTCGAATACCTCTCGCACGGCGGCCTCCAGCTCCCCTGCCAGCGCGTCCTGATCGCGTCTCAGATCTTGCAGGGGCACCTTCATGTGCAGCTCGATGCGGATCGCTGCTCGGCGGATGACCATGTCTTGTCGCCGTCGCTAACGATCCGGGAACTCAACCGTCAGCGGCTCCTCGAGATCGCATCGAGCGCCCGCATCACGCTGAGGATGGAGCTCGACCCGGTTATCGGTTCCCTCCCGTCCTGAGCACACTCGGCGAAGTGCTGCAGCGCTACTGTGAGCGGGCTTCGCCTCGCGAGCGGAGGGATCGACGTCTCTCCGTACCTGTATCCCGCCAGTTGCTTGCGGAGACCGTCCGCGTCGAGCTGGTTCCGGAACACGACGCCCTGATCGTAGATGAGTAGCTTCTCTCGCTTCGTATCGTCGTACACCGCCATCCTGTCCGTGCCCCCGATGACCACCTCCCGGACCTTGACCGGGCTCAGGTAGGAGACGGCGATGTTTGCGTGCACGCCGTTAACCAGATCCAGAGTGATGTTGGCCATCGCGGTATTTGGAAACCGAGCGTGCTGCATGCGAGAGACTCGGGCGCCGTCGATCTCTAGGCCGAGCAGGTGGTCGATGATCGACAAATCGTGAACGGCCAGATCCCAGATCACATCCGTGAAGTACGCTGGGATACCCAGGTTGATGCGGCGGCAGGTAACGTAGACGATCTGCCCGAACTCCCCGCCGTCCACCATGTCCTTGAGCTTCCTGATCGGCTCGGAGTAGAGATAGGTGTGATCCACCATGCATACGAGGCCGTTCGCCTCAGCCACGCGCAGAAGAGCGCATGCCTGTTCGAGGTCCGTGGTGAAGGGCTTCTCCACGAAGGCATGCTTTCCCGCCTCCAGACACCTCCTCGCCACCTCATAGTGCGTCTCAGAGGATGTCGCCACCACGACGGCCTCTACGTTGCGATCCACCGCATCCTCGAGGCTGCTTGCCGTACGGGCGCCGCAGAGGCGCGCGACCGACTCGGAAGCCGCTACGTCACGGTCGTACACGGCGACAAGCTCCACCTCGTCCATGCCCGCGATCGTCCGCGCGATGGCGGTACCCCAATACCCACAGCCGATGAGCGCCGTCCTCAACTCCATGCCCTTCGCTTTCGCGCCTTCCCTCCATACCAGATCTCGTGCTCGCCGACGTCGTCCGCGACCATGCTGCCGGCCCCGATCAAAGCGTGGCGCCCGATCCTGACCCCAGCGAGGATCACCGCTGCGGCACCGATGCTCGCGTAGTCCTCCACCACGGTCTCGGTGAGTTCGAACTCATCCTTCCGAAGGCCGTCCTCCGCACACGCCTGGGGATAGATGTCGTTGGTGAAGACCGCGTGAGGACCAACAAACACCCCTTTCCCCATCCTCACGCCTTCCGGCACGTACACAAACGATGCGAGCTTCGAGTTCTCTCCGATACGTACGCCGCGCTGGACCTCGACGAAGGAGGCGAGCTTCACGTTGTCGCCGATCTCGGCACCGTAGACGTTCAGGTTCGACCAGATCACCACGCCCTCCCCAAGCGTCGTGTCCAGAATGGTGACGTTCCACTCGGGAATCACGAGGTCCACGGGACGCGTGTTGTCCAGCTCCCTCTTCTCGCCGCGAACGTACACGAACCCCACCTGTCACACCCCCATGCTGTGCAGCAGTGAGTCGATATTCACCTTCTTCGCCTGGCCTCTCAGAATCGAGCTGTCCGTGCGCCGGCCGCTCAGCCTCGTGAAGAGATCCGTGAACCGCTCAGGAGAGTCCGCATGGCACATAAGCCGATGTGTAATGAGGTATCGATCGTAATGGCTGACGAACGACCGCGTTGAGATCACCGGAGTTCCCCAGTAGGCGGCCTCGATGTTGATCGTGCCCCCTCCGCCGATCATCACGTCTACGAAAGGAAGGACCGCGGAGAGCTCCACACCGCTGTCCACGACCATGGAATCTGGGAGCGCTTGCCGGATCCGCTCGCTTCCGTACCGGGGAATCACGATGAGATTCGCGCCAAGTCTTCCCAAGGTTTCCACAACCCAATCTCGGGTGCTCGTCACGTACGAGGCCATGTACTCCTCTTCTCGGAAGCAGACCGTCTGCTTCGTAGCATCGAGCGGTAGGGTACCGATGAGAGATCGATCTGGCGTTTGATCTTTCAGGTAGAGCACCGGGTCGAGGAAGTCGTACCGAATGACGTCCGCGGACTCGAGGAACCGGGTGAAGATCGTCTCAGGAACCACGAAGGGATGGAGGACCTTGGCGGAAAGGGGGAGCGTCAGGCGCGCGACGGGCGTCAGGGCCTCCCCATCCCCCTTCGTAGGCAGGTCACAGAAGTTGACGACCGGGATCCCCAATCCGAACGCCACCCTGCAGCTATCAACATTGGCTAACGTTATCAAGCGGTCGACCGGTTTTCCCTTGACGAGCTCGAGCAATCCCAGCTGTCTGTCCAGCGAGGCTTGGAGCTTCCCGGCGAGTGCACCGCCTCCGTACTCCCCGACGATGGCCGCATCCAGGTGATGGACCCGCAGGAGGGTCGACAGCTCCCCGAAATCCTCCCCGCCGCGGGAGGTGACGAGGAGCGACTCTCCCCTCTCCGTCAGGCGCTCGATGAACGGCTTGAAGAAGAGAACGTCCTTTGGGACCCCGAGATCAAACCACAGCATGCGGATCGCGAGCCTCCTGCGGGCCGGCAGAACGTGCCGTGCTAACGCGTTCTCGAACCGAACCAAGCGACGTCGGCGCTCCATTCATCGCAAGGGTTTCCCGCCAAGAAGCAGCCGTCCGAGCTCCACGAGACGAACAAAATAGAGCCAGAGCTCCACGAGAAGTGCGCGGCCCTTCTGCGCGCGACCGATGTGCCTGCTCGCGAATATCGACCGAATCGTCCAGGTGGGCCAGAACTTCCTGCGCACGAGCTCCGCAAGACGCCTCTCCTCGAGAGCGAGCATGAAGTGGCCACCCAACACGCGGCGCGACTGCAGCGCAACGGCCCGGAGGTTGTCGCGTGCGGGATGGTGGACGATCAGTTTCTTGCAGTACCGAGTCGCGTAGCCGGATCTGAGGGCCCGCTTGCACCACTCCACGTCGCCGCCCGACCTGAGTCGCTCATCGAACGCGCCGATCTCCTGCACGACCGAGGCACGGATCCACAGATTAGCGGTTGGCCCAAAACGCTTCTCGTCGACGTAGCGTTGGACCGGAAAGCCCGTGCAAATCTGGTAGGTCTCGACGAGGTTCGGCCTGCCCGGATGCCTGGCGAAGAATCGTACGGGGCCGGTCAAGACCTGGACACCGCCGTCCTCGAAGGCCAGAAGCCCTCTGCGCAGCCAATCCGGATTGGGCAGGCAGTCTGCATCGGTGAACGCATAGACCGCTCCGCGAGCCATGTGAAGCCCGGTGTTTCGTGCGGCGTAGGAACCCTCTTTCGGCTCCCTGACCAAGACCACGTCATCGGCGAATCGGTTGCAGGTTTCGAGGATATCGTCCCGCGATCCGTTGTCCACAACGATGATCTCGGCGTCACCGGCACCGAGAGCTCGCACCTGCGGTGCGAGCGAACCGAGGCACGCATCGAGGCGGGCGTCGTTGTAAACCGGGATGATGACCGACGCTCTCAAGCCAGGCTGACGGGCTGGCCGGTGCGTATCGACTGGTAGATAGCCTCGATCACGACCAAGTCCCGCATGCCCTCCTCACCCGACACTTTGGAGTCACGATCCTCGAGAATGCACCGGGCGAAGTCGTCCATCTCGGTCGCAAAATGGTTGACGTGGTCGAAGCGCAGCGGTTTGCCGTCCATACGCTTTCCCTTCAAGCCGCTGTAAGAAAAAGCCGGCTCCAACCCGAACCAGCCCTCCTCCGCATGCACTCGAAGCCGATTCATGCGTCGCACGTTGTAGCTGGTGCTGCAGGAAGCGAGAATCCCGCCAGGGAATTTCATCTGCCAGGTGATCGACTCGTCCACCTCAGCGAATCTGGCTGGCACGGTCTTCGCCTCGAACGCTGACACTGCGACCGGTTCTTCTCCGGAGAGATACCGGCAGGCCTGGAGCGCATAGATCCCGGCGTCCATCAGGGCTCCACCGCCCGCCAGATCCTTTCGCAACCGCCACTGATCCGGATTCGTGAGCCGGAATCCGAACCCCGACTCGATGATCTTGACCTCGCCGAACTTCTTCTCCCGCGCCAGCCGCATGCATTCGAGATGGTGCGCCTCGAATTGGCAGCGGTAGCCGATCGCGAGCTTGACGCCGGCAGCACGAGACTCGGCGATCATCGCTTCACAATCCGCGACGGAGATGGCCATCGGCTTCTCGCAGAACACGTGCTTGCCCGCCCGAGCAGCCTTGATCGTGTGCTCTCGGTGAAGTCCGTTCGGCGTCGCGACGTACACGACATCGATGTCGGGATTCTCACCGAGCCGTTCCATGGTTTCGTAGTCGTATATGTTGCTTTGCGGAACGTCGTACGCCTCGGCCAGGGCCTTCGCCTTCGTCGGCGTACCGCTGATGATTCCTGTCAGGCGAGCGTGTTTCGTTTCCCGAAGCGCGGGGGCGATCTGG
>JAZGAL010000102.1:0-6685 GCA_036475815.1 Gemmatimonadota bacterium | reverse complement strand
GGGCTGCTTCTATATAAGGAGGCGGGCGCCAACACGGTGCAGGCGGCCGAGCGCGTCGAGGAGGTCCTCGAGCAGCTGCGCGAGGAGTACCCCGAGGTCGAGCTGGCGATCGCCACCTCGCAGGCCGGTTTCATCCGCGATGCCATCACCAACGTCGTGCAGGCACTGGCCTTCGGTGCCGTGCTCGCCTTCCTGGTGCTCTTCCTCTTCCTGCACGATGCCCGTTACCCGGTGGCCATCTCGCTGTCGATACCGATCAGCGTGATCCTGACGTTCGGCTTGCTCTACATGTTCGGGGTCAGCCTGAATATCATGAGCCTGGGCGGCCTGGCGCTGGGCGTCGGGATGCTGGTGGACAACTCGATCGTGGTGCTCGAGAACATCTTCCGGCATCGCGAGCGGGGGATGGGCGCCGCGGCCGCGGCAGCTTTGGGCGCCCGCGAGGTGCAGGCAGCGATCACCGCGTCGACGCTGACCACCATCGCCGTGTTCGGCCCGATCATCTACTTGAAGGGCGTGGCCGGCGAGCTGTTCGAGGATCTGTCGATCGCGGTGGCGGTATCGCTGCTCACCTCGCTGCTCGTCGCGCTGACGCTCCTGCCGATGATCGCCGCGCGCATCGGCTCTCCGGGCGAGAAGAGCGCTGAGACGAGTGAGAAGGAAACCGAGAGTCGGCTCATCCCCCGTATCAGCGACTTCGCTGGGGAAGCGGGTGAGGGTAACGGCCGCCGCGCGCGATGGTGGCGTTGGCCTTCGATCCTCACTCGCTGGATCGGTGCGCTGGTCGGTTCCCTGCTGAGAACGAGCGGCGCGCTCGTCGTAGCGCTTCTGAAGTTCTGGGGCGCCCTGATCGCGCGACCGCTGTCGGCGCTGGCGCAACCGATCTTCCGGGCCTTCGATCGCTGGTTCGATCGCTTCGCCGAACGCTATCACCGGGTGCTGGAGTGGGCGATCGACCATCGCGGTGCCACGCTGGCGGTCACGACAGTGTTCTTCGGTGTCGCCCTGATCCTCGGCTACAACCTGCCGCGTGACATGCTGCCGCAGGTGGATGAGGGCGCGTACCGGGCCCGCATCAACCTGCCGTTGGGCACGCCGCTGGAGAGAACGGACGAAGCCACGGCGCAGGTGGAGGCCGTGGTACTGGGTGACGTGGCCACGGATGCTGTCTTTGCGCGAGTGGGCCGTGCCGAGGCCGCCGAGGTGGTGGAGCGTGAGGCGACGGGCGTGAACACGGCGGCGCTGGACGTGCGGCTTGTGGACGGTGAGAGGACCGGCCCCGCGGTGGAGCGGCTGCGCGCCGGCGTCGGCGACCTGTTGAGCAGCGAGGCGCTGACCATCGAGACCGGCCGCGCCACGGAGCTGGGTCGAGTGCTCGGGCTGGGCGAGGCGGACGTTGCGGTGCGGATCCGCGGCGACGACCTGGACGCAGCGCTGGAGCTGGCGCGCGAGGTGGAGGGTCGGCTGAACGCGCTGCCGATGCTCACCAGTGTGCGTACGGGGCTATTGCGCGGGCAACCGGAGATCGAGATCGAGATCGAGCGTGAGCGCGTGGCGCGCCACGGGCTGACGGTGCGCGAGGTGGCGGACGCCATCGAGGCGTACATGCGGGGCCTGGTGGCGACGCGCTTCGTCGATTTCGACCGGCGCATCGATGTGCTGGTGCGGCCGCCCGAGGAGGTTCGCCGGGAGTTCAACAACCTGCTGGAGTTCCAGATCCGCGGCGTGCCGGTACGGGAGCTGATTTTCTGGCGCGAGACGTTGGCGCCGGTCGAAGTGCTTCGCGATGGTCAGGGCCGCGTGGTGCCGGTCTACGCGGACGTGGCCGGCGGCGGTCTGGATGCGGCGGTGAGCGCCATCCGGTCGGCGCTGGTCGATCTCGAGCTGCCTCCGCGGATGCGCTACGAGGTGGGCGGCGTGAACGAGGAGATGCGCGAGTCGTTCCGCTCGCTGGCGCTCGCCTTCGCCCTCGCCCTCGCACTCGTCTTCATGATCCTCGCCGCGCAGTTCGAGTCGGTGGTCCACCCGTTCACCATCCTGCTGGCCGTTCCGCTGGCGGCGATCGGCGCGGTGGTCGCGCTGTTCATCGCGCGTGACGGTGTGAACGTGATGAGCCTGATCGGCTTCGTGATCCTGGTGGGGATCGTAGTGAACGACGCCATCATCAAGGTCGACTTCATCAATCAGTACCGGCGCGAGGGCGCGTCGCTGCGCGATGCGATCATGGAGGCGGGGCGCGTGCGGTTGCGGCCCATCATCATGACGACCGCTACCACGGTCCTCGGACTCACGCCGCTGGCGCTGGGCCTGGGCGCCGGCGCCGATCTGCGGGCGCCGCTGGCGGTGGCGGTGATCGGCGGCCTGATCTCGGCGACGCTGCTCACGCTGATCGTTGTTCCGGTGCTCTACGCCAGCCTGGAGGGGCTGCGCGGGCTCGGGCGCTCGGAGGCCCGGGTCGCGCGGCCGGAGGCGACGTGATTCGCCTGTCGATCAACCGGCCGACGACGATCGCGATGGTCTACATCGCCATCGCGGCCGTGGGCGTCGCCTCGTTCCTCGATATCCCGGTGGAGTTGCTGCCCGACGTCGACTACCCGCAGCTCAGCGTGACCACGCGCTGGCCCGGCGCGTCGCCGGAGGTGGTGGAGGCGTTCCTCACCGCGCCGCTGGAGAGCGCCGCTCAGCAGGTGCAGGACGTGCGCAAGATCGTCTCGGAGTCGAGCGAGGGCGAGTCGCGGCTGGAGATCGAGTTCGCGCGCGGCAGCGATATGGACTTCGTGCGCCTGGAGTTGGGTGAGCGAATCCAGTCGATACGCGATGACCTGCCGCCCGACGTGCGGCCGCAGATCGAGCCTTACGTGCCGCGCGAGTTCGAGACGGGCGAGCGCGTCGACATGCGCTACACGCTGATGGGTAGCTACACGTTCGAGCGCCTGCGCCGCTACGCCGAGGACGAGCTTCGTCCACAGCTCGTGGCTCTGGGTGGGATCGAGGAAGTCGCGGTCTTAGGCGGCGAGGACCGCGAGATCAGGATCGAGCTGGACCGCCAGCGTATGGAAGCGTATGGCGTTCGCCCCTACGACGTCGCGCTGGCGCTCGGCGCGGCGGAGCTGGTGCGCACGGCGGGCAAGCTGTTGCGCGGCAATACCGAGTGGGTCGTGACAATCCGGAACGATGTGGACGACGTGGACGAGCTGGAGTCGCTGGTCGTCGTGCCGGACACGATGGGCACGGGCGAGGTCGTTCGGGTCTCCGACGTCGCAAGGGTCCGTGACGCGACCGCCGATCCGGTCCGCTACTTCCGCATCGACGGCCGGCCGGCGGTGACGCTGTTCCTGATTCGCGCCATCGGCACCAACGCGCTGCGCGTAGCGGATGCGGTGAAGGAGAAGGTGGAGGAGCTGAAGGCGCAGTTGCCGCCGGGGATGTGGATGACGCTGGAGTACGACGGCAGTCGCGAGATCTCCAAGCAGCTCACCGACCTGAGACTGCGGGCGCTGGCGGCGGCCATCGTCATCTTCCTGGTGCTGCTCATCTTCTTGGGCTCGTTCAGAACCGCGGGCATCGTGTTCGCCACCGTCGTCTTCTCGGTGCTCATCGCCGTCAATCTGCTCTACTTCGGCGGGTTCAGCCTCAACGTGCTGACGATGGCGGGACTGGCCATGGGCTTCGGATTGATGGTGGACAACTCCATCGTGGTGCTGGAGAACATCTACCGGCGCCGGCGTTCGGGCGGCGAGGGCGCGCGCGACGCGGCGGAAGCGGGGACGCGGCAGGTGGCGCTCCCCATCGTGGCGGGGACGGCCACCACGGTGATCGTCTTCCTGCCGTTCCTGTACCTGCAGGGCGAGCTCAGGCTCTACTACCTGCCGTTCGCGTACGCGGTGGGGTTCAGCTTGCTGGCGTCGCTGTTCGTAGCGTTCACCTTCGTGCCGGGCCTGGCGGCGCGGGCGCTCGAGGGTCAGATCCCGGGCCGGGCTTCGGTGTACGGTGAAAGCCAGCCTTTCTACGTCCGCTTCTATCGCGGACTGCTGTCGTTCGCGCTCGACCGTCCGGTGTTGATCATCCTGCTGACGGCGGGCGCCTTCTTCGGCAGCTACCGGCTGTTCGACAAGCATGTAGTGAAGGGTGCAGTCTGGGGGCGCTGGGGCCAGGAGACGTATATCTCGATCATCATCAACATGCCGCGTGGCGCCGAGCTCGAGCGTACGGACGAGCTGGTGCGGGAATTCGAGGCAAAGCTGGCGACCATCCCCGAGATCGAGCGCTTCACGGCGAGCGTGATGCCGGAGCGCGCTTACATGCGGGTGACGTTCCCCGATTCGCTGGAGAACAGCTATGTGCCGGTGGCCATCAAGGAGCAGATGGTGGCCTACTCTTACCTGTTCGCGGGTTCCGAGGTGCGGGTTTACGGTTACGGGCCTTCGTTCTACGGTGGTGGCGGCTCGCCGCCGACGTACACGATCAAGCTGCTGGGCTATAACTACGAGATCGTGCGGGACATCGCCGAGGATCTGGCGCGCCGGCTGTCGCGCTTCAGCCGGGTGCGTGAGGTGGACACGAACGTCAGCGACTGGTGGTGGACGGACAAGGCCTTCGAGTTCTATCTGAGCGTGGACCGGCCGCGGCTGGCCGGCTACGGGCTCAGCGTCGAGGAGCTGTTGCGCTACGTCACCAGCAACGTGCAGGGTCAGATCGGCATGAACCGCATCAAGGTGGGCGGCGAAGAGGTGATCTACTCGGTCAAGCTGGAGGGGTATCGCGAGTTCGACTTCACCGATCTGCGCGAGCTGCTGGTGCCGACCGCCACGGGCGAGAGCGTGCGGCTCGCGGACGTGGCGACGGTGGGACGGCGCGAGGTGCTGAACCGCATCGTGCGTGAGGACCAGCAGTACCAGCGGCTGGTGGGCTGGGAGTTCCGCGGTCCACGCAAGCTGGGCGATCGTGTGCGCGATGCCGCGGTCGACGCGACGCGACTGCCGGCCGGCTACACGATCGAGAAGGAGCGCGACATCTTCTGGAGCTCGGAAGAGCAGCGCCAGATCTATACGGTGCTCATCTTCGCGGTGATCCTTATATATATAGTGACGTCGGCGCTGTTCGAGTCGTTGCGGGCGCCTTTCGTGGTGCTGCTCACCGTTCCCCTGGCTCTGATCGGCGTTTTCCTCGTCTTTTTCTACACCGGCGCCTCGTTCACGCGCTCGGCCTACATCGGTGTGATCATGATGGCCGGCATCGTGGTGAACAATGCGATCCTGCTGGTCTACCACATCAACGAGATCCGCAGAGCGGGTGTGGAGTTCAAGGAGGCGATCATCCGGGGCACGCTGGAACGGGTGCGTCCCATCCTGATGACGATGTTGACGACGGTCCTGGGATTGTTGCCGCTGATCCTGTTCAGCGAGACGATGGACGCGACGATCTGGAACGCGCTGGCGCTCGCGACGATCGGCGGGCTGATAGCCAGCACCATCTTCGTGCTCACCTCGATTCCGGTGCTCTACTACCTGTTCGAGGGGCGCAGCCCGGGGCGCGCGGTTTCTGCGGCGCCTGCTCCTGCGAGCACACCCGCCGGAGACTAGCTCTCTCGCGCTTCATTGACGTTCTGTTGACACCCCTCAGTTAGTAGGAGGCCCAGGAGCCGGGGCGTGCCTGAATGTCTTTGTCGAGGTGTTCGCGCCATGAGCAGGAGCACAACGACGGCGTCGGGCGGGGTCGCCAGCGGAAGGAAGGTCAAGCTCCTTGATCAAATACGCATCGCCTTACGGGTGCGGCACTATAGCCGGCGGACGGAGGAAGCTTATGTCCGTTGGATTCGCCGCTTCGTGATCTTCCACAGCAAGCGCCATCCGGCGGAGCTAGGGGAGCAGGAGGTGGCGCAGTTCCTGAGCGACCTGGCTGAGGCCAGAGGGGTGAGCGCATCCACACAGACCCAGGCGGCAAGCGCGTTGATCTTTCTGTATAAGAAAGTGCTGCGCCGGGACATCGGGTGGGTGGAAGGTATTGCGCGGGCGAAGGCGCCGCGGCGGCTGCCGGTAGTGCTCACGCGGGAGGAAGTGAAGGCGATACCGGAGCATCTACACGGCACGAAGTGGCTGGTGGCGATGCTGTTGTACGGTTCGGGGCTACGGCTGACGGAGTGTCTGCAGCTACGGGTGAAGGATCTGGACTTCGGGCGCGGCGAGATCCGTTTGCGGCGCGGCAAGGGAGCGAGGGATCGGGTTACCATGCTACCCTCTTCGCTCAAGGGACCGTTATCGATTCACCTGGAGGTGGTGCAGAAGCGGCATATCCAGGATCTCGCCTGTGGGGCGGGCTATGTGAAGTTACCAGATGCGCTGGAGCGCAAATACCCGTCGGCGAGCCGCGAGTGGGCGTGGCAGTATGTGTTTCCAGCGTCGCGCCTTTGGAAGGATTCGGAGAGGGATCGCAGGTACAGACACCATCTACACGAGTCGGCGGTCCAGCGGGCGGTGAAGGAGGCGGTGCGGCGGGCTGGAATCACGAAGCGGCGCCTACCGTGCAGGCCTTGCGCGCGGAGCACCGTTGTATTACACTGTCTTACATGAAGAAGGCGACCGTAACCATCCGGCTCGACACTAAACTCCAGCAGGAGCTCGATCGGCTGTGCAAGCAACTTGGCCGCAGCCGCAGCGAGGTTGTGCGCGACGCCCTCCGGCGCCAG
>JAZGAL010000101.1:0-7538 GCA_036475815.1 Gemmatimonadota bacterium | reverse complement strand
GTTCCGGTAGACCTCGATGAGCCGGCTCGCCTGGGCATAGCGCTCTTCGGCGGTGGCGTAGAAGTGTATGCCGGCGACGATGATCTCACGGGCCGGCTCTCCCACCCGCACCGTGACGGCCAGCGCCGTGCGCGGCTCCAGGCCGTCGGGCAGCCGCTGATTCTCGTAGGAAACAACGCGGTACTTCGAGAGGAGTGCCATCCCGTAGCGCCCGCCCTGGTAGTCGAAGAAGGCTCCGAACACCGACTTCATCCCGGTCAGCTGTCCCAGGACGGTGGCCTGATCGACGCCGCCGGTTCTCTCGACAACGCTGTCCACTTCCTGGAGCGCCACGATATCGGGACGCAGCGCGTTGATGACGCGGGCGGCCCGCTCCAGGTCGATTACGTCATCGTTGCCCTGGCCGTGGCGAATGTTGTAGGCCAGGACGCGCAGCGTTGCCGTGGCCTGACTGATCTCGACCGACGGTGCGACCGTGTCGCTTGCCTGGGCGAGGCCTGCCGTGGGGTTGGCGGTCAGGCTCAGGCCGGCCACCGACAGGGCCAGCAGCGCGCGCTTCACGTAGCCGCCCGCGACGTGCATGCTCGGCCTCTTCATTGCGTTCGCGCTACTCACGCTCGTATCGCTTCCTGCTCAGCGTGTCCGGCGAGTCGTCTTCCTGGGAAAGGCCGCGCAGGCGGAAGGCGTAGTTGTACTCCTGGTAACCCAGCGAATACTTGGCCAGAGCCGTCGTCCCCCAGCTGTTGATGCCGCCGACACCCATCTGCTTGTAGTCGATGTTCAGGTTGACCAGGTCGCGCTCGACCAGTTCGCCGGCATGCCGCTGCTGTTTCTCCGCGCCGGGGTCCAGGTCGTCGATCGTGTAGTGGAGGGCGCTCATGCTGAGGACGGGCATCCCGACCACCAGCAAGCCTGTGCCCTCGTCGTTCGTCAGCGCCATCCAACGCACGTCCGTCTTGTTGCCGTTCTCCTGGGGCCGGATGTAGGGGTGAAACTGCTCGGCGACGGTGCCGCTGTACAGCCCGATGGCCGCACCGGCCTTGCGGTCCCAGTAGGACTCGTGCGGGCCGCGACCGAACCACTGGATGTTGGAGAATTGCTTTGGCAGCGTCATCTGCATGCCGAAGCGCGGCATGCGAGGCAACGCTGTGTCGCCCGGCTCGAAACGGCTTTCCACGATGATCTCGCCGTTCCCCAGGATGGTGTAGAAGGTCGTGT
The DNA here is from genome assembly GCA_036475815.1 of Gemmatimonadota bacterium. GTDB lineage: Bacteria > Gemmatimonadota > Gemmatimonadetes > Palauibacterales > KS3-K002 > JBDHGH01. Next base: position 6,320 of record JAZGAL010000101.1, on the reverse strand, counting down.
AGGTGGAGTTGACCGCCTCGAGCTCTGCGGTCGTCCGGATCCGCACTTCCCGGGCGTTCAGCTTATCGATCACCACCTCGCGCACGACCCTTTCATCGCCGGCCAGACGCCACACCGCCAGCTTTTTCTGCCACCTGCCGCCGAAATCGTTGTCGGTGGGCGCACGCCAGAAATTGGGGCGCGGCCCGCTGAGGATCAACTCCGTTCCCCTGTACTTGTAGGACGTCAGCACGCCGGCCTGCTTGTCGAAGCTGACGGAGAAATCGTCCCCGGTCACCGTGGCGACGTCCTGCCCGTCGCGCAGCTTCAGCTTGGGCAGGCGATTCAGCGGGATCACCTCGGCTGTGCGGTGGAACGGAAGCCGGAACTGCTCCCACGCTACCTCATGGCCCATCGGCAGCAGGTCGGATTCCTGCCCGGTTCGGAAGCTCAGCTTCAGGAAGTAGAAGATGCCGGGCTTTGGATCGAAGGGCTGGAAGGGGATCGTCAGCTCGCGGCTTTCCTTCGCGGCGAGCTCGAGGTCGATGATTCTCCCGCTCTGCTGCGGGACCCCGTCGGCCGTGATCAACCAGATGAGCATCACGTCGTCCAGCGACTTGAAGTCGTAGTCGTTGGTGATCTCGATGACGCCGCGATTGAGGTCCACAGCTTCCACGTCGATGTACTGGTAGACCTTCTTGACCTCCCAGAGCGATGGATGCGGCCGCCGGTCCGGGAAGACGACGCCGTTGATGAGGAAGTTGCCGTCGCTGGGCGTCTCCGGCGGCCCGAAGTCGCCGCCGTAGCCGAAGATGGTGTCACCTTCCTGGTTCGTGGTGAGCAGGCCCTGGTCCACCCAGTCCCAGATGAAGCCGCCCTGCAGGTTGGGGTAGCGGTCGATGATCTCCCAGTAGTCGACGAAGTTGCCTACGCTGTTCCCCATGGCGTGGGCGTACTCGCACATGATCAACGGCCGGTCGTTGTGGCTCTCGGCGTAGTCGATCAGGTGTTGGAAGCCCGGGTACATGGGGACGTAGATGTCGGTGTTCCAGTGGAGCAGCGCCCGCTCGTACTGGACGGGTCGCGTCCCGTCCCGCTCCTTGATCCACTCATAGGTGGCGTAGAAGTTGACCCCGTTGCCGGCCTCGTTGCCCAGCGACCAGATGATGACGGACGGGTGGTTCTTGTCCCGCTCCACCATGCGGATGGTGCGATCCAGGTGAGCGGCTTTCCAGGCGGGGTCGTTGCCCAGCGTGGTATCCGGATCATAGCCGCGGCCGTGGGACTCGATGTTGGCCTCGTCTACTATATAGAGGCCGTACTCGTCGGCCAGATCGTACCAGTAGGGGTCGTCGGGGTAGTGGGAGGTGCGGACGGCATTGATGTTGAACTGCTTCATGAGCTGGATGTCCTGGAGCATCCGCTCGCGCGACATAACGTGGGCGGTGAGCGGGTCGTGCTCGTGCCGGTTGACGCCCTTGATCGTGATGGGCACGCCGTTCACCAGCAGCAGGCCGTCTTCGATCTCGACGGTCCGGAACCCGACCCTGCTGGTGATCACCTCGAGCGTCTCGCCGCGGCTGTCGCTCAGCGTGAGCAGCAGCGTGTAGAGGTCAGGCGTTTCAGCGGTCCACTTGCGCGGCTCGCGTACCGGTTCTTCGGTCTGGACGCTGATCTCTTCGCCGGCCGCTACGGTGATTGTCTGCCTCGATGCGCTATCGGGGAGCACAGAGGAGCCGTCGGCGTCCAGTAACTCGACGGTCAGCATGAGGTCCTCGGCCGTCTCGTCGCCGTAGTTGGCCACCTGGACGGTCAATTCCAGGATCCCGTCGCGGTATTCGTCGTCGAGGTCGCCGACCACGAAGAAGTCGCGGATGTGAGTCTTCGGCGCCGCCCAGAGGTAGACGTCACGCTCGATGCCGCTGATACGCCAGAAGTCCTGGCACTCCAGGTAGCTGCCGTCGCTCCAGCGGTAGACCTCCAGCGCCAGCGTGTTCGTGCCGGTGCGGACGTAGGGCGTGATGTCGAACTCGGCCGGCAGCTTGCTCCCCTGGCTGTAGCCGACCTTCTGCCCGTTCACCCAGACGTACATGGCGGACTTCACGGCGCCGAAGTGGACGAAGATCTCGCGGCCGGCCCAGCTCTCCGGGATGGCGAATGTTTTCCGGTAGGAGCCCACCGGATTGTAGTCGTGGTGAATGTAGGGCGGGTTCTCCTCGAACTCGTACGGCTGGTTCAGGTAGATGGGGACGCCGAAGCCGTTCACCTCCCAGTTGCCAGGCACCGGTATCTCGGCCCAGCCGCTGTCGTCGTATTCCTCTATATAGAAGTCGGTGGGCCGGTCCGCGGGCATCCGCACCCAGTTGAACTTCCAGCTGCCGTTCAGCGACTGGTAGTAGTCCGAGAGCGCGGGATTCCGCTCCAACGCCGCCGCCCGCGTTTCGAAGGGGAAGAGCGTGGCGTGGGGCAGCTCTTTGTTGATGGCGAATACGTCGGGGTTCTCCCAATCGGGCACATCCTGGGCAACGGTGCTGGTGGGAACGAAGCAGATGGGAAGAACGGCCAGTCCGACGACCAGTGAGCGCTTCAGCTGTGCCAGACGCATGGATCCCTCTCTCAGTACAGGGCATCTCCGATACAGGGACTGCAGCGTTGGGGCTCGCAGGACGCCGGCTCTACGGGATACCGTTATCTATCGTCTGAGATGGCTGCGATCAATATTATAGGGTATTGCTCACCGCGAGACAGGCTCGCAGCCCAACTACAACATCCGAGATTCCATGGATGTCCAGATGACCCAGCGCGCGCGTCTATGTGATACCATAGGCCGGCCAGTCCGGATCTGCGTTTCGCTGGTGGCGGTGCTTTGGGCGGCCGCCGGCACCGTGATCGCCCAGCAGGGGCCGTCGCCCGTCCGCGTCTGGGAAGACACGATGACGCTGCCGACGTACGAGGAGGGGCTGCCCGACCCGAACCCGCCGTTCGATTACTTCGGGACGTCACGCTTCAACTATCCCTATACGATCCGCGACAACCTGACCGACCGGCGCGCCCCGCGTGTCTGGCGCACCCTGAATCTGGAGAACGAGTACCTGAAGTGCGTCGTGCTGCCTGATCTGGGCGGTCATCTTTATAGCTGCACCGATAAGCTGAACGGTGCCGAGGTCTTCTACGCCAACCCGTCCATCAAGCTGACCCAGATTGCCTACCGCGGCGCCTGGGCCGCCTTGGGCGTGGAGTTCAACTTCCCGGTCTCACACAACTGGATGACCACGTCGCCGGTGGACTTCGCGATCGGGGCCAACCCGGACAGCAGCGCCTCGGTCTGGGTCGGGAACATCGATCGACCCTACGGCATGCAGTGGCTGGTCGAGCTGAGGCTGCAGCCCGGCCGCGCCGTCCTGGAGCAACACACGACTCTGTACAATCGCAGCGACTACCGTCACCGCTTCTACTGGTGGACGAACGCGGCCGTGGAAGTGTGGGACGACAGCCGGATCATCTATCCCATGCAGTTTACGGCGTCACACGGCTTCCGGGACATCGACACCTGGCCGGTCGACTCGAGGGGCACCGACAACAGCGTTGTGGGGAATCACAGGTTCGGCCCCGTCTCGCGCTTCAGCTACGGTAGTCGTGAGCCGTACATGGCCGTGTATCATCCGCGCACGCAGGCGGGGGTGGTTCACTACTCGTCGCCGACCGACCTGCCGGCGAAGAAGATCTGGTCCTGGGGCAGCGACCCGGACGGGCTCGACTGGCGGCGCGCGCTGTCTGATGACAACAGCGCCTACGTTGAGATTCAGGCGGGCATCTTCAGGGACCAGGAGACGTACGGCTTCCTGGAACCGCAGGAGGTGATTCGCTTCTCCGAGTACTGGGTCCCGATTCGCCATCTGGGGGGTGTGACGCGGGCCAACCCGGACGCGGTCATCCATCTGGCCCGCGGCGCGGAGACGAGTGGCCTGGTCTCGTTGGAGCTGGCCGTGAACGTCACCCGCACCATCCCGAACGCGACCGTCACCTTCAAGCAAGTAGAAACAGAAACAGGAAGAGAAATAGAAGGTGAGCGCGTCGTCGCCAGCGAGCGGCTCACGCTGACGCCGGCGACGACCTTCACCGCTCGTCTTGATGATTTGCCCGCCGGCGCCACCTACACCGTGGAGATCCGGGACCCGATCGGCCTCGTCGTGCTGAGCCACACCGAGGGTGTCTACGACTTCACGCCGGCGGACCAGATCGAGACGGGACCGCAACCCCGCTACAGCCCGCCGGCTGGCGACTTCCTCGCGTTGGGCGAGCTGCAGCAGCGCGAAGGGCAGCGGCTGCTAGCGCTGGCGACCTATCGTGAGGGACTTCGCCGCTTTCCGTCCAGCCTGCAGCTGAAGCGATCGGCCGGCCGCCTGGCCGTGGCGCTCAAGCAGTACGACGCCGCGGTCTCGTACCTGAGCGATGTGCTGGCGCCTGTGAGCAACGATCGTGAAGCGGCGTATTACCTGGGCCAGGCGCTCGCGGCTCGAGGCGACACGGCGAGGGCGCGCCTGCTTTGGGAAGCGTCACAGAGTTTCGGGACCTTCCGGGCTGCGTCGCAATGGGCGCTCGCCGCTCTCACCGCGCGGGAAGGCGATCTGGTCGATGCCCTCGAGATCCTCGAGGAGCTGGCTGAAGGTTCGCCGTACGCGGTGCGCGCCGGCGGCCTCGAGGTCGCGCTGCTGCGGAATCTCGGCCTGACGCTCGAGGCGCGCGCCCGGGTGTCGGCCTGGCAGCGGGCGGACCCGACGAGTTCGTTCCTGCGCTACGAGGCCGCGCGGTTGGGGAGGGCGGACGAGGCGCTCTGGTGTCACCTGGCCGCCGATCCGGAGCGGATCCTCGAGCTGGTCGTGGACTATATCCGCTTCGGCCTCTACGAGGATGCGCTCGATCTGCTTTCTCGAGACTATCCCGCGGGGCCCGGGGTCATCAGTGAGCCGGGCATGCCGCGGCCGAGGGACTATCCCCTCATCGCCTACTATCGTGGCTACGTGAAGGGCTTACAGGGCCGGAACGGCGGTGAGGATTTCGAGCGGGCGTCCCGGATGCCCACGCGCTATGTGTTCCCCAATCGGCCCGAGACGTTCGCCGTCCTGCGAGCGGCCATCTCGCACAACCCGGAAGACGCGACGGCGCATTTCCTGCTGGGCTCGCTCTACCTGTCCGGCGGGATGGTGGATGCCGCGATGGAGGAATGGGAAACCGCTCGCCGGCTGAACCCGCGGATCCCCGTCCTGCACCGGAACATGGGGTACACGATCCTGCGCGCGGGCGGCTCGCCCGAAGAGGCTGTCGAGATCTTCGCCGAGGGCATCGACGTCGACGCGTGGAACGTGGGTCTCTATTTCGGCCTGGATGAGGCGATGGCTCTCGCGGGACGTTCCGCGAGCGAGCGAGCCGACGCGATGCGGCGCTATCCCGACCTGAACGAAGCTCCGGCAGCGCTCGTCTACAAGCTGGCGCGTACGCTGGCGGAAGCAGGGCGTTACGATGAGGCTGAGCAGCTATTCGTCAGCCGGTTCTTCCCGCGTAAGGAAGGCGGTATCAACGTCCGCGAGGTCTATCTCGAGGTGAGGCTCGGTCGTGCGGGTGCTCTGGCCGAGGCGGGAGACTGCACGCGGGCGCTCGAGATCATCGAGCATCTGGGCGAGTACCGGCCGGATCTGTACTTCACGCGGGACGGCCTCGAGCCCTTCATCGAGTCGGAGCGGTTTCAGGGCCTCATCGGTGAGGTGAGAGCAACTTGCAGCGGGGGGGTCTAGGTGCGCCGCCGTGTGATTCGCCGGCGCTGCTTCGCCGCGCACAGCCGCGGCTCCTTCACGGCCTCAGTTCAATAGAGCTTTCGTCTTCTCGGCAAACTGCTCCGGGTCGAATTGCACGCCGTCACGGTGAAGCTCCCGCGCGTGGACGTCCTCCCAGTAAAGTGGCTCCGGCGGCCGCGATCCATCCCAGCGCGCCTCCCGATCGAACAGCATGAAGATCCCCGCGCAGGGGCCGGTGAGTGAGAACATCTCGCCGTAGGGCCCGAGTAGTGCTTCGTACTCGTCCCAGTAATGGGCAGCCCGCGGATCCGTCACCAGCTTGGTGACTCGCCCCACGTGTTTCTCCTGTGCCCCGTTCTTGGGTACCCAGACGACGTAGGCCGCCAGGTCGGTGTCGTCGATCTTCGCCAGTAGTTTCTTTTGTGTTTCGGAGGCCCCCCGAAGACATCCGCCTCAAGTCGGCGCAACCAGCATGAGCACGCGAACCTTGCCGACGTCGGCATTGAAGACGGCCCGAAGCGGCTCGGCACCGTTGTCAATGACCGTGTA
>JAZGAL010000100.1:0-13425 GCA_036475815.1 Gemmatimonadota bacterium | reverse complement strand
CCGCAGATTGGGAATCTCGAGCCAGTCGGAGAGCGCGTAGTACCCGTCGAGCGGGATGAGCGGGTTGAGATTGAGGAGCACGCTGGAGATGCCGCCGAGCAACACGGCCAGAAACGCGACCCAGTTGATGAACGTTCCGGGATCCGTCAGCACCCATACGATAGCCGCGAGCGCGGCGATGACGAGTTGGATCCACGGGCCGGCAAAGGTGACCCACAAACGGTGGGAGCGACGGTCGAACGTCCAGGCGTCGCTGGTGTTGCAGTAGAGGGCAGGCGAGAAGTACATGATCATCGCGCCGATCTCGTGCACCTCGCCGCCAAAATAAGTCGTGGTGAGGCCGTGGCCCAGTTCGTGAATCCCGATGATCACGACCAGCAGGGTATAGACCAACACCCAATCCCATATCGAGAAGCCGCTGAGCGTCATCAGGCCCACCGTTCCCGCCCAGAACTCGTCCCAGCCGCTGACGACGATGGCCAGATAGACGGCGAAGAGGGCGATGCAGGCCCAGACAAACGCCGGCGACCACATCCACGGAATTCGCCGCACCGTCCGGGCGAACAGATGATGCGGGTCGCCGATAGAGAAGCGGAGTCGAAGGATCGAGCCCTTGGTTCGCCGCCGGGAGCGGACCTTTCGCTGGGAGCGCAGACGTTCCATCAGCATGAGGTGCTGCTCGACGGGCGTGCGCTCCACCAGTCCGAGCCGCTTGAGCTTGTGGGCGAAGTCGGCGACCTGGCCGGCCGGCGGTCTCACACCCAGGCTCTTGTCAGCGGCATCGGAGATATCCGCCGGCGTGCGATGACCGTCCATCAGCCGCATCAATCCGACTTCCGTCTCACCGAACTGGTAGTACTTCTGCTCCTTGGGCTCCTTGACGACGTAGTGCACCTTCCCGTGGATCTCCCGCCGGACGATCTTCACGTCCTCCTTGAGCTTGGGACGGGCGTCGAGCGCGGAAGTCACTTGCCCTCTACTCCCGCTTCCGGAGCAGGCTCCACGAGCACCGCGGCACCCGGCCGGAACCCATCCGGCTGCGTGAGCTCGATGAGGACCTCGCGCGTTCCGCTGCCCGGGTCGACCGTCGGGCCGACCACGATCACCCGCGCTGTCGCGCTCTCGCCGTTCGAGCCTATGATCCGCGCCGGGGCACCGGCTCGGAACGCCGGCGCATTGATTTCAGGTACGCGGAGCCGCGCCCGCAGCGGTGTCATGGCGGTTATCCGGAACAGTGGGGTGCTGCCTTCGATCAACTCTGCCACCCGGATGTAGCGGCGTGCGACCACGCCGGCGAAGGGTGCCCTCACCCGGGTCCTGGAGAGGTCGAGCTTCGCGCGCTTGAGCTCGGCCTCGGCGAAGCGCTTTGCGTACAACGCGGTGTCGTACTCCGATGCCGCGGCGACTTCCTTCTCCTTCAGCTTCTCGACGCGCGCGAAGTTGGCCTGCGCCTCGTCAGCAGCCGCCTGCACCGCCTCGACCTGGATCAGGACCTCGGCATCGTCAAGTATTGCGAGCAGCTCGCCTGCTGAGACGCGGTCCCCGACCTCTACGTAGATCGACTGTACGGTTACGCCCTGCTCGAAGTACATGCCGCTGCCGAGACGACTAACGACGTCGACGTCGCGTTCCGAATAGAGGTAAGTGGCGTAGCCGGTTTCGGCGCCGGCCGCGGCCGCCGTCGAGGCGAGAGTGAGGCGCGTCGCCTCCAGCGGCCTCGATTCCGGCTCGGATTCGATCTCCTCGCTGCAACCGGCCAACACTGCAGCAACTGCGATCACCACCAACTCAGACCAGCGCATTCTTCTTTCCATTATTACTATTACCGCCAGAAATGCATTTGAGCCCAGTGAACGAATGGGCGGGCCAGCAGGTAGCCGATGGGACGGCGCGGTCCCACGATCTTTGCTCGGGCGTCCATGCCGGGACGCAGCAACCCGCCCGTGTTGTCGAGGCCCGCCCGCACCACGAAAGTCGGGTCACCCGCAAGAGTGGAGTCGGCGTAAGGCGCGATCTCCGTCACCGTCCCGACGAAGGTGTAGTGGGGCAGCGCCGTAACTTTGAGCCGAAGCCGCTGCCCGGATCGTACGCGCTCGATGTCGCGCTGGGCCACGCGCGCTTCGACCTCCAAGCGATCGGTGCGGCCGAGCACGACGAACGTCTCACCCGCGTTCAACCACTCGCCCAGCATCTCGTCCGGCCGCTGCGTCAGCACGACGCCTGCCACCTGCGCTCTCAATCGCGTCCGCTCGAGCTGCTCGCCGAGCAATTCGAGACGCGCTCGGAGTTGGCGCACATCGATTTCAGCGATGCGCGCCTGCGTCTCGTCGCCACGCGCCTGCGCGGCGGCAGCGGCCCGCTCGGCCACGGCCCGCTCGGCGCTCGCTTCCTGGATCTTCATCCGGATGTCGTCGTCCCGCAGCACCGCCAGCACGCTGCCCTCGGATACCGCGTCCCCTTCGTTGACACGGATGTCCACGAGCAGACCGTCGACCGTGGCGCGGATCGGCATGCGGTTACCGGGCAATATCTGTGTGTCGCGTGGGGTGACCCGCTGGGCCCAGGGGAAGAGGATGAAGACCAGGAGCAACGCCGCCGGGAGACCAACGCGAGTGAGCAGCTTGCCCCGCGGCATGGCGGCGAGCTTCTTCCTCCAGGCGGCGACCGGTTCCAGCAATCCGATGAAGGGGACCTGGCCGTAGAGGTCGGCGTTGCGGATCGAGACGGAAACCTGGTTGGCCAGGAGCTCGGCCGCCTCACGCCCCGCTTCGCCCAAGAAGCCGGGTGATGACGACTCCATATAGAAAGCGCCGAGTCGGCCTTCCTCGTCTTTGAGCGGGATGAGGCAGAGGGAGCGGATGCCTGTCCGCTCGACATGCGCAGGGAAGGCCTGCTTGATCGCCCTTGCTTGCTCGCCTTCGACCGATAGGTCTTCCACGTAGACCGTCTCATCGCGCTCCGCGAGCCACGCGATGAGCCGTTCGAGCTCCCTGGTCGCTTCAGATCGATCGATGGTCTCTGCGCCGGAAATCGCCCTGAGGACCGTGCGACCGCCCTCGTCGAGGGCGATAGCCGCCCGGTCGTAGGCGATGGCCTGGCTGGCCAGATTGACCACGGAGAGGGCGAGTCGGTCGACGTCGAGGGTGGAGGTGATCTCGCGGCTGATGCCCAGCAGTGTCTTGAGATCACGCGCGCGCCCTTCCGCGTCGTGGAGCTGAGCGTTGCGCAACGCGAGACCGGCGGTCGAGGCGAGCCCCGTGACCAGCGCGAGATCGCTTTCACTGAACCGTCCCGAGTCCGACCGCTTGTTGAGTACCTGAAGGACACCCAGCGTCTCGCCCTTGGCCTTGAGCGCCGCGGTGATCATCGAGCGCGTCTCGAACCCGGTCGCTTCGTCCACCTGGTGCACGAAGCGCGAGTCTTCCCGGGCATCGGCGACGAGCTCGGGCTCACCGGTCCTGGCGACGCTGCCAACGATTCCAGCGCCCATCGGGAGCTCGAGCCCCTCGATCTGCGTGCTTACGGGCCCACGCGCGATGGCGCAGACGAGCGTGTCTCCCTTACGCAGCCAGATAGAGCCGGCCTCCGCGTCCAGGATCTCGAGGGTCCGGTCGAAGACGCGGGGCAGCAGCTCATCGAAGTCCAACGTCGAGTTGAACTCGAGGCTGGCCTGGTAGAGCAGATCGAGGTGCTCCCGGGGCTGAAGGCTGAGCTCAGACATGACCTGTTGTGTGCTGTACGTACTTGAGGGGTATGGGCATTCTTCGACTGCGACCCGGCCGCCCGCACTTCTCAGTCAGAGCCGTGCCGGGCACAGGGGTGGACTTCGTATCCCTAGTTGGCAGGCACAACTGCATTTGGGCGCCCCCGGTGCCGTGGAGCCCCTCCTCCACCCAACTGCCCAATAGTATGTACCATACAACCTAGCCCCCGGCGGCCAGCCAGAGCAAGAGGCGGCCCCCGGGCGGCAGAATTGAGGTCTGTAGCGATCGGGACGTACGGCGCCTTGTCGAAATGCCTGCGAACCCACAGTTTTGTAGCGCCTAAACCTGCTAACCACTCATGATCGAGATAAAGACGCTCGGACGGACAGCGGTCGCGGTGAGCGGCGTGCCGCTCGCCGGGGAGGCGGCGTGGCCCAAGTCGCTGGCGCTGATCGTCTACATGGCCCGTGAGCCCGGTCCGGACCGGCGCGAGGAGATTCTGGGCGTCCTCTGGCCCGACCTGGATGAGAAGCATGCCCGCCGCGCGTTGAACCAGCTCATCTACACCCTTCGCAAGACCAGCCCGGAGCTCGACCTGGAGAGCGTCAGCGATGCCCTCGACTTCGGCAAGGAGGTCTGGCTGGACGTCGAGGAGTTCGAGCGCCGCCTCGAGGCCGGCGACCTGGAGGGCGCCGTGGGGCTGTACGAGGGTCCCTTCCTGGACGATCTGTCGGTGGGAGAGCCGGAATTCGATCACTGGGCCGACCGTGAGCGGGCGGGGCTGGGGCGGAAATTCCGCCGGGCCGCGCTCGAGTTGGCGAGCCAGGCCAAGGCAGCCGGCGATGTGAACGCGGCGACCGTCTATTGCCGCCGTTTGGTGGAGGCGGACCCGCTGGACGATGAGGCCCAGCACCTGCTGATCGAGTGCCTGTATCTGCGGGGAGATCGGCTGGCTGCGCTCCGCCAGTACGACAGGTACAAGGAGATCCTGGCGCGGGAGCTGGAGGTAGAGCCGTTGGATCACACCCGCGAGCTGGTGGAGACGATCCGCGGCGAGCCGGGGCGGGGAGAATCCGCTAGGGAAGCTGTGGTGGAAGCGGGGACCAAGCCGGCGGAGGAGCGCCAGCCTCAGCCTCAGCCGGAGGCAGCGGCTGCGACGGCTGCAGAAGCGGAGCAGGCCGCCCGGCGTGCTCCGATCGTGCAGCTTCTGGGCCGCCGGAATCTGCTGGGGCTGGCCGGCATCGTCGTGGTGGTCGCTGCGGCGATCTGGCTCTGGCCCTGGAGCCGGGCGGATGGGCCGGTCGCGGCTTCCGGAGGGACGGTGGCGGCGGGGTCAATACGCGTTGCGGTCCTGCCGTTCAGGCCCCACGGGTTGGGCTCCGATGACGCAGGCCTCTCGGAAGGGGTCGCGCAGCTCCTCTCGCTGAATCTGGGCGAGATGACCGCGATGAGCGCGGTGGACCACCGGTCGGTGCTGCAGCACTGGGAGGCTAGCGATCTCAGCCAGGCGTCGGCGCTCAACCCCGGGCCGCTCAGCTCGCTGGCGGACGCCCTGGGTGCCACGACGATCGTGCTCGGCGACGTCCACGCGAGCGGTGAAGAGCTGCGGATCGTGGCCGATCTGGTGGATGCCCGGTCCGGGGCACTCTTAGCCCGGGCGGACGTTCGTGGCTCCCGAGACGGTCTCTTCGATCTCCTCGAGGCGCTGACCCTCGCGCTGGCTAGCGAGATGGGGCTGCCGGCCGACTCATCAGCCGCCCGCTAGACGACCTGCCGAATTACCTGCCTGAAGTGAGCGAGCTTGCTACGGCTTTGGCCGCCAGGGTGGCGGTGGCGGATCGTCCGGGTTGGCCTTCCCCATACCGAGAGCATCCTTGATCTTATGGATGTCATCGGTAACCTGAACTTGCCACTTGTTGACGCGGTTCGTCCAATCCACGAAGTGATTGAATTGCCGTGTCAGCTCTTCCTCTGGTAGGTCGTGGACCGAGGGTGGCGCGTCCCACGTCTCGAAACCATCCGGGCGCTTGGGCGTTTCCTGAATCATGTAGGTCCTCTTGGGCTGGGGTTAAAGGCGGTCTCAATTCGGGGGGCCTTCAAGCAGATCAGTTCGACCGAGTGCGGCGAGTCGGTCCCGACAGCGCTGCTCCAGGGCGGCGTCACCGAGCTGACGCGCCGCGCGAACGCGAAGTGCCAGACTGGCCGGCAGGTACCTCAGGTCCGTAGTCGGCCTGGCCGGCGCATCGAAGTTGGCGGCGACACGCGCCGCCTCCTCGAAATCACCGCGCGCATACAGCAACTCGGCGAGAGCGAGTTGCTCGGCGGCCAGCGACTCCCATGGGTACCAGGGGTCCAAGCGTCGCTTGGTGGGGACCAGCTCCCGTAGCAGTTCTAGCGCCCCGGCGGAGTCGCCGCTAGCGAGCGTCGCACGAGCCTGGAGGCTTTGCGCCATCAGTCTGGCCGCTCGGTTATCAGTCTCGGCGGCGATGGTGTCGAGCGTGTCTGCAAGTGCACGCACTTCGTCGACTCTTCCCTGCCGCGCTTCCCAGATGCCGAGGAACCATAGGTCGGTGTAATACGCAGTGTTGTCGGAGAGCCGTTGCCTCACATGCTCCACAGCTTCGCTAGCCTCGATCTCCAGGTCGGCGCCGGCGGCAGCGTCCAAGATGTAGACATCGTCCGCTATGTAGCTGAACGTCGTGTCCGACTCCAGCAGATCGCTGGCATCTCTGAGTCGCGCTTCGGCCACCAGCAGGCTGTGCAAGCCCATCAGAGCCCAGAAGCGCCGATTGTACCCGGAGTCGTCCGTTGCCGTGTCGTGCTCGAGCAGTGCGGTCCAGGCGGCGCGTGCGCAGTCCGCTTGAAGGCCGCCGACGGCGAGCGCCTGCGCGGCGTCGTAGACGGATGCAGGATCCTGCTTGGCGTGTGACCGCCAGTCAACCATGACAGGAGATTGGCGCACGCATTCCAGCATCAACTCAACACTGGGCAACCACACGTGCGTGGTATCAGGTTGAACCTGACGGAACTCTCGCAGGAGACGCTCGGCCTGCTGGAGATCGCCATTGCGAATGGCGAGCTGGATCAGGTGGTAGAGTGGCGGGGCGAAGGTCCTATCCTGACGGCGCGCCTCCTGGAGAGCTGCTTCGGCAAGCGAATCGAGGGGTGACGCACGCAAGATGAAATGGTAGTACAGTTCGCCCAACTGCGCCCAGGCTTCGGGCCAGTCCGGCGCGATAGTCAAGGCTCGTTGGAAATGACTGGCCGCGCTGTCCGTTTGGCCTGACACGTAGGCCAATAGCCCTTGCTGGAAGGCGGCCAAGCTCGGCTCCAGAAAGATCCGCCGTTTCGCGGCTACGTCCATCAGCTCGAGGGCGGCATCTGTGTCGCGCTCCCAGGTCGCCGCCAGGTAGCCCTTGAGCGCGGCGTAGGCGAACGTGGAATCGAGCCGTACGGCCTCCTGGTAATGTTCGAGCGCCAACCCGAACTGCGCCCGGCGGTACGCGCGCTCGCCTTCCAAAAACTGGGCGACCGCAGCCGGAGTGTCGCTCGGCATCTCCAGCTGGACGAGCGGCTCGTCAGGCGCCAGGGCCGCAAGAAGCCGCCCCACAATCCGCTCGCTCTCGCGCTGCTCCCAGGTCTCATCGATGGAGTTAGTGGAGAGTTCCGAAAAGAGGATCGAGTCTCCGGCGACATCGTGCAATTCGACGTGCAGCTGGACGGAGTCGGAGGTCAGCAGAATCCGTCCACGTATGTAGAAGGCCGCGCCTAACGCCCGCGCTCTACTTTCCGCGGTTCGATCGGTGAGAGCAGTCACGTCAGCGGGGCCCAGCTCTGCCAGCGCATAGAAACCGTCCTCGTACCTGATCAGTCCGCTGGATTGCAGGGCGATGCCGATACGCGTCGCGAAGTTCTCTCCTACGGGTTCGCTACCTTCCGGACTAACGGCGAAGGGGAAGACGACCACCTTGGTACTGTCGAGCACGCCACTGCCTCTCAGCCTCCGCTCCACCACGATCCAGGTTGCCAGCAACGCCAAGACCATCACGCTGAGGACCCAGAAAAGCTGGCCACCGCGTACCCTCTCGGCCCAGTGAGGCCAGAGACGGCGTTGGGGAGGGGCGCCAGGTATCTCGTGTGGTTCACGCGCCCAGGCGAGGATGATAGCGAACGGGAACCCGATCAAAAGGAAAAACAGCATTACCCGGAAGACCCAATCGGGTAGGAGCGCATGCTCAACGAGAGTGCCAGTGAACTGGATCGCCAACCACGCAACGGCGAGATAGGCGGCGCCCACGTGGAAGACGCGCCGCCTGCGGAGCTCGGACATGAGCGCGCCCATGCTCAGCGGCTGCGGCGCCAAAACGGCTTCAGCTTCCTCCGGTGCTCCGCCGGGAGCCTGCTCGCGGACGTCTAGAGGTTGGCTGGCTCGCTGCTCCTCTGTTTGTTCCACGGCCGACAGGGGCCGATACTGGGGAGTCTCGCCGGCCTTGATCCGCTGCACCAGGGCCACCGTTCCCTCGAGCGGTTCCACATCGAGCTCGCGGGCCAGCAGGGTCCGGTAAGCCTCGTACTGCTTCAGGGCGCCGGAGCGATCTCCGGACCGGGCCAGCAGCGTGATGAGGGTGTGCTGCGCCTCATCCTCCAGCGGCTGCAGTGTGACCCAGCGCGAGGCCGTTGGCAGGGCGTCACCCAGGTTGCCCTCTGCCATCTGCTGCTCCACCACCTGGCGGAAAGCCCTACGTGCCAACCTGGCGAGCCGGGCCCGGTTGCTGGACTGCCACTTCTCGAACTCCGGTGCGCCGGACAGAGTGAACTGGTCGAGAAACACGCCGGTGTACCGATCGACGACCTCGTCCCATCGCTCGTCGTCCGCCGCCGCCTCCAGCCGCTTCACATCCACTGTACAGATCTCGCTGGAGACGGAGACCGAGTCACCCTCTACCTGCACGCAGTCCTCGTGCAGCTCACGTCTCAGGGCGTAGAGAGCCTGTGAGAGCGAATGGCGGCCTTTTTCCTCCTCCCGCTCCGGCCAGAAGATAGTGAGCAGCCGGTCGCGATTCACACGGCCTTCGACGGCCAGGTAGGCCAGCAGGGCGAACCTCTGCCTCTGGGCCGCCAGTCCAGCGAGCTCCTGACCGTCCTTGTATACGGTTCCGAGGCCGAGTGTTCTGATCTCTATCATCGGTAGCTGCCGAACAGCGCCGGGTAGTGGCGCCAAAAGGTCGCGTACGACGCCCGGATTCGGTGATCGGGCACCGGCTGACGGCTCCGGCTTGCAGATGCTATCACAAGTTGCGGCCCGATCCGCGTCCTCGCAAGCTTTTCTGCCTTTTTTTCCGCGTGCGGCTCGTCATTCGTCAAAACCCATAACTAGTTGTTGGTATGCGAGTTACGGACGCGACCGTTCGTCAGATGATACCCAGATGATATTCGGGACGGCTGATTGATCCTCAGCTGAGAGTCCGCTGAGACCTCCCGGCTATAGTGCTAGCGTAAAGTGGGTAAAGCAGTCAGGGGAAGCCATGAACGAGCAGGACTTCAAGATCAAGAGAGTGCGGACGACCGCGGAGGCGGTTGGCCTTGCATTCTTCTACTTGGGTATGCTGGCCTTCTTCGTGTACGCGATCCTGGGTCTGGTGAACTCGGGTGCACTATAGCAGGTAGCGAATGCCCCACCCCGCGGTGGAAGGTGCGCAGTCTCAGTCACCGCGGTTATCCCACCTCAGCAGCGTCAGCTGCAACTGTTCTCCGCAGCGGGGGGTGCCCGCCAGGGTGCCCCCTGGCCCCTCCCCGAACCTGCCGGGACAGATCCCCACAGGAGATGTTTGACCTGACGAGGGTTGTGCCGTAAGGAAGCCGCCGGCGCGCTGAAGAGCAGGCCGGCGGCGAGGGGGCGATGGGGGAGGGCGTTGGGGGTTTAGAGGTACATAGCTTCCGCGAGTTCCTTCCAGCGCGTCCAGCCGCTTGCCAGCCAGTCGCGAAGCCAATCGCCCACACCGTCGAGGGAGGGCCGCCGGGTGGCGCGGCCATTCCGCCGCGGCGCTGGGGCGAAGAGGTGCCGGTCCAGATCCGTCTTATATATGTCAACGACAGTTGCTCTGCGTTGGGCGTTCATTTGAGCCTTTCTCCTGCCGATCCTGTTGGTCTCCTGGTTCTGTCTACCTAATAACGCCGAACCTGGCGTTTTTGCTCCCGACTACTATGTGATTTGTGCTTAGCCCGGCTACAATATGCGATGGGGCGATCATGTAGCGATCATGTAGCGGTCAGGTAGGAATCACGTCGATCATGTGGCTATCATGTGGAAACAAGACTTTGTGGAAGGGACAGGGCTTTCGGCGGTCTAGGATTGACTGGCCTGCAAGCAGCAGGCACTTGCGGGGGTCGGTGACCGGCTCTAGAGTGCCGCCTCGAGACTCCCTTCCGACCACAACACCCAGGCGGGCGCAGAGAGCCGAAATGAAGATGAGAAACGTGTGTGGCACGGTGGCGATGGGGCTGCTGCTTCCCGGGCTGGCGGCGGCCCAGCCGGGATCGAACGGGGAGATCCCGTCCCCGCAGTCGGTTCTCGGCTTCGAGATCGGGGCCGACCGGGAACTGGCGGACTGGAACGAGATCACGGGCTATCTGAACTTGCTTGCTGATGCGAGCGACCGGGTAGAGCTCGACACGTTGGGTCGGACCACGCTGGGCCGGCCGTTCGTTGCGCTCACCATCTCCAGCGCCGAGAACCTCGCCGAACTGGACAGCTACCGGGAGATCCAGCGCAAGCTGGCCGACCCGCGCCGGGTCGATTCGGAGCTCGAGGCGCGGGAGTTGATCCGAGAGGGCCGCACCATCGTGCTCATCACTGGCGGCATACACTCCACCGAGGTGGGCGGCTATCAGATGCCGATGCGGTTGGCCTACCACCTGGCCTCGCGGGATGACGAAACGACGCGGGCGATCCTCGACAACGTCATCCTGCTACTGGTGCCGTCGCTCAACCCGGATGGGAGCCAGATGGTGGTGGAGTGGTACAGGAGCACGCTCGGCCAGCCGTGGGAGGGTGCGGGGCCGCCTTTCCTCTATCACCACTACGTGGGCCACGACAACAACAGGGACTGGTACGCGTTCACCCAGAAGGAGACGGTGCTCGCGGTCACCGGGCTGCATAACGTCTGGCATCCGCAGATCGTGCACGATGTCCACCAGATGGGTTCTCGGGGCCCGCGATTCTTCATCCCACCGTGGACCGACCCCATCGAGCCGAATGTCGATCCGCTTCTGGTGGCGGGGATCAACGCCATCGGCACGGCCATGGCGTGGGAGATGTACGGAGAGGGCAAGACGGGGATAGTAGTGAACGCCATCTTCGATGCCTGGACGCCGGCAAGGGCCTACCAACATTACCACGCCGGTGTGCGTATTCTCACCGAGACGGCGAGTGCCCGCCTGGCAACTCCGATCACGCTGCCCTTCGACTCGCTGCGCGCAGGGAGAGGAACCGATCCCCGGCAGCCGTCGTGGCGCTTCCCCGATCCCTGGCCGGGCGGCGAGTGGGATCTGGCAGACATCGTCGACTACATGGAAGCCGGCGCGTTGGCGCTCCTCCACCAGGCCGCGCTCTACCGCGAGCGCTGGCTCAGCAACTTCTACCAGATCGGGCTTCGGGCCATCGGTGGTCGTGAAGGCTGGCCGCGGGCCTATCTGGTGCCCGTGGATGGGCAGAATCCGGACGGGCTGGCGGACATGCTGCGGATTCTGGTGACGGGTGACGTGGAGGTACACGAGGCGCGAACGGGATTCGTAATTGGGGGGCGGCGGTACGCGGCGGGCACCTACGTCATCCCGCTGGACCAACCGTACTCCGCCTTCGCCAAGACCCTGCTCGAGGCGCAGCAGTACCCGGCGCTGGAACAATACCCGGGCGGGCCGCTGAAGCCCCCCTATGACGCTACGGCCCACACGTTGCCGCTGCTCATGGGTGTCGAAGTCGTGGCGGTGGAAGAGATCCCGCAAGTGGAACTGTCGGGCGCCATCGAAGCGCCGTCGTATGAAAAGCAAGCGCCTGGCCTGACGGATGGGCGGGTGCCGCGAGTGGCGGTCTATGAGCCGTGGTGGCCGCTGATGGATGCCGGCTGGACACGCTGGGTTCTTGACGAGTACGGCATCGAGTACGAACGGCTGCGCGATGCGGATGCTCGCGCCGGCGGCCTGGGCGACCGCTTCGATGTGATCATCCTCCCGGACGGATCGCCGCAGCGGATGATCGATGGCAACGCTGAGGACACGATGCCGCCCCAGTATGTAGGAGGCCTGGGGGAGGCCGGGGTGCAAGCGCTGGAAGAATTCGTCGAGCAGGGTGGCACGCTGGTCGCTTTCAATGACGCCTCGATGCTGCCCATCGATGAGTTCTCGTTGCCGGTCGTCAACGTTCTGGACGGGTTGGAGCGCTCGGAGTTCTACATACCGGGCTCGATTCTGCGGGTGCAGATGGAACCGGGGCACTGGCTGGCGGAAGGCGGTCCCACCCGCACCATAGCCTGGTTCCAGGGCGGCCCCGCCTTCGAGCCGAATGCTGAAGCCGGGGAGGGAAGCGTCGAGATCGTCGGCCGCTAC
Source organism: Gemmatimonadota bacterium (assembly GCA_036475815.1). Lineage (GTDB taxonomy): Bacteria > Gemmatimonadota > Gemmatimonadetes > Palauibacterales > KS3-K002 > JBDHGH01. Next base: position 1,117 of record JAZGAL010000100.1, on the reverse strand, counting down.
GGTGAAGACGAGCTGTTGCTCAGCGGCTGGATCAATGGCGCCGAGCACATTGCGGGGCATGGCGCGCTCGCGGTCGTGCGGCACGGGCGCGGCCGCGTGATCCTGTTCGGCTTCAAGCCGCAATACCGCGGTCAGTCCATCGCGAGCTATCCGCTCATCTTCAACGCGCTCAGGAGTTCGGCGGCTGGCGCCACGGCGCCCTCGGGCTCCAGCCGACCGGGCGAAGCGCGCTGATGGAGGGGAGAGTCGCGCCGTTCCGCGCTCTCCGCTTCAGGGCCGAGAAGGTCGGCGAGCTGGGAACGGTGTGGGCGCCGCCCTACGATGTGATTACGCCGGAGACCGCGGTCGAGCTCAGGGCGAGCAGTCCCCACAACATCGTCCGCATCACCAACCCGGAAGGGGAGGAGCCGGAGCGCTACGCGGAGGCGGCGCGAACTCTGGAGTCGTGGGTTGAAGGCGGCAGTCTGGGCCGGGAAGCCGAACCGACGTTGTACGTCCATCGCCACAGCTTCCGGATGGGCGCGGAGAGCCACGTGCGCACGGGTATCTGGGCGCTGCTGAAGCTCGCGCCCTTCGACGCCGGCGTCGTGCTCCCTCACGAGCGGACGATGAGCGGCCCGAAGGCGGACCGGCTGGCACTGATGCGCGCCTGCCGGGCTCAGCTCTCGCCGATATTCTTCATCTGCTCGGATCCCGATGCTCGAATCCGCAAGCTCCTGGAGGAGTTGGTTGCGAAGGAGCCGTCTGAGCGGGCGGAATTTCCGGCGGGCGAGTCGCACCAGGTCTGGCAGGTGGATGAGCAGAGAGCCGTGGAGCGGCTCACCGCTCTGCTGGACGGGCAAATCTTCCTCATAGCGGACGGGCACCACAGGTACGAAACGGCGCTCGCCTACCGGGACGAGCTGGTCGCCGCCGGCGCTCCCGCCACGGGCCGGCAGGCGCACGAGTATGTGCTGGCCTACGTGGTACCGGAAGGCGATCCGGGCCTTCTGCTGCTTCCCACTCACCGCGTTGTGGCGGGCGATCAACTGAATTGGGTCGGGGCTGTCTTGAAGGCGAGCGGCCGCTTCGAGGTCGTCAGGCTTGGGGAGGCGGAGCTCGATTCCATCGAGCGGAT
>JAZGAL010000099.1:0-9748 GCA_036475815.1 Gemmatimonadota bacterium | reverse complement strand
GGCGCCTGCGGCGTGTGTCCACGTCTCCGTTTTCCTCCTCGTCCTCCCACTCCTCATCTTCCTCTAACTCGTCTTCGGTCGCGATTTCCTCGTCGTGTACTGCTCGTCGTCTTCGTCGTCCTCCTCGTCACTCCGGCCGGAGAACAAGTCGTCTGGATCGATCGGACGACCCTGCATCGCGTTCATCGTCCCACGTCCTCGGGATGATCTAAAGAAGTTTGTACCGACGATGATAAGCAACCCGGTGCCGGTTTGGACCAGGCGCCACGCCACTTAACGCCAAATAATGGCGGGCGCGGAGGTTGTCAAGCTTTTCTTTTCGTCCCCTGGTTGCCGCCGTCCCTGGCAAGCCCGATATTGGCCTCAGACTGCACACTGCTTTCATCGCATGGCGCCCGACCTTGCCGTCAAGCGGGACACTGAGATGCGTGGACTGATCCTTTCTGACACGCCGACTCTGCTCACGCGGCCGCGGGGGATACTGGTCCTCAGCGTCCTCATCTACGTGGCCGCAGCGCTGCACCCGGTCCTCCTCGCCCCCCTTGGCTGGCCGGCCATGGAGGTACTCTGGTCCGCCATGCTGGTCCCCACTATCGTCCTCTCCTTCTATTATGGATGGCGAGGTGCGCTGGTCTCGGTCCTCGTCGCTCTCGCCCTGTTCGCCTCGGTCGAGTGGCTCGCCCACGGCAGCGAGGCCGTTGCAGGCGAGCGTCTGATCTTCTCCGCAACCGTTTTCCTTGCCATCGTCACCCTGGGAATAGGGATCGGCGGCCTGGCGGAGGTCCTGCGCCGTGAGCACCAGGCGCGGATCGCAGCGGAGCGCAAAGCGGTGACGAACGAGATGGGGGTAGCGCTCAAGCACGAAATCAACAACCCGCTGGCGGCGCTGTTGATGGAAGCGGAGTTCCTGGAGAAAGAAGCGGACACGCTGCCATCGGATCAGCGCGAGAGCATCGCCAACATGGCGGCAATGGCGTGGCGCATCCGAGAGCTGGTGGACCGCGCGGCGCGCCTGGAGGAGCCACAGAGCGTCGAGTATCTCGAGGGAAAACTGATGATCGACCTATCCGATGACTGAACGCTACTATATGTTTGTGCCGATGATCAACCGCAAAACGTTACTATCGGCCTTCACCCCGGTTCTGGCCTTCGTCCTCCTGTCGCTCTCCGGGTGCAAGGCACCTCAACCACTCGGCGACCGGAATAGCGTGATCGTCCGTGCCGATCCCGCGCTCTGGCAGGAGGTCGACTCCGCCGTCATGTTCACCCTCGAGCGCAGGGTCTTCACGTCTCGGCCGGAGCGGACCTTCATGCTCACCTACGTCGCGTCCAACGACACGCTCTGGCAGGGTCTTCGCGTATGGCGACAGCTACTGATTCTCGGTACGCTCGATGACCCGGTGGTCCGGCGACTGGTGAACCGCGACGTCAGCCCGCCCGCCATCGTACAAACCGCCGATGTGTGGGCGCGCGGGCAGGGCGTCACCGTGCTGCTGCTGCCGGAGGACGGCCAGGCGGAGGCCGTTCGCTCGCTGCTCCCCGAGCTATTCCGCCAGTTCCAAGCCCGCTACGACGAGTGGGTCATCGAGCGCATGTACACCACCGGTGTCAACGACTCGCTGTTGCAGGTGCTCGCCGGTTTCGGCTTCACGCTCGAGCTTCCGAAAGTGTACCTCTACAGCCGGCAGGACTCGCTATTCCGCTTTAGCAACCCGTACCGCCAGGCCGACACCGACCTGCTGCGCTCTGTCTTGCTGACCTGGCGCGACGGCGCCGTTGCCGTGACCCCCGAGTCGTTACGCGCCTGGCGCGAGAGCATCGGCGAAACGTACTACAACCCGGCGCAGGACATCCTGGAGGAGGGGATCCGTTTCGATGGCGTGGAAGTGGGCGACTTCACGAGTCTCGAGTTCCGCGGCGTCTGGCAGGATCGTTCCGACTTCCCCGCCGCAGGACCGTTCATCACGCGCGCCATCGTCTGTCCCGAGCAGAACCGGACGTACTATATGGACGCCTGGCTCTTCGCTCCGGGCAAGGACAAGTACCCGTACCTGCGCCAACTGGAGATCCTGCTGGACTCGTTCCGCTGCACCACGTAACGGTATTGGAATTCCCGAATGTCATTCGTTCATCTTCACACGCACAGTGAGTACTCGCTTCTCGACGGCGCGAACAAGCTAGAGGCGCTGGTCGATCGCGCCATCGAGTTGCGGATGCCCGCCCTCGCCCTCACTGATCACGGCAACCTGCACGGCGCCCGCCGTCTCTATAAAGCCGCCCGCTCCCGCGGCATCAAGCCGGTCATTGGCTGCGAGGCGTACGTGGCGTTTGGAGACCGCCGGCTCAAGCAACGGCCGCCGCACGCGCCCTCCGACTACTCGCACCTGGTCCTGCTCGCGCGCGACCTGGAGGGCTATCTGAACCTGGTGAAGCTGGTTTCAATCGGGCATGTCGAAGGCTTTTACCGGCGGCCCCGTATAGATCGTAAGGTTCTGGAGGAGCACGCGGGCGGCCTGATCTGCCTGTCGGCATGCATGTCCGGAGAGCTTGCGCAGTACCTGTTGGCGGATCAGTTCGAGGTGGCGCGCGGCGCCGCCGAGTGGCACGCGCGTCTCTTCGGTGAGGGTCGCTACTACCTCGAGATACAGGACCACGGCATACCGGGCGAGGAGAAGGTGCGGGCGGGTATTCTGCAGCTGGCGGATGAGCTGGGGCTCCCGGTGGTGGCCACCAACGACGCCCACTACCTGCACCGTGAGGACGCGGACGCCCACGACATCCTCCTCTGCATCGGGACGGGCAAGGACCGGGACGACCCCAAACGCCTGCGGTTCTACGGGCAGGAGAGCTACTTCAAGTCGCCGGACGAGATGGCGGCCCTCTTCCCGGACCGGCCTGACGCGCTCGAGAACACGCTGCAAATCGCCGAGATGTGTGAGCTCGAGTTCGAGGAGAAGGTCTATCTCCCGGCATTCCCCCGCCCACAGGGCTATGCCTCGGAGGACGATCTGCTGTGCGAGCTCGCCGAGAAAGGCGCTCGGGAGCGTTTCGGCGATCCCCTTCCCGACGAGATCAGGGAACGGCTCGACTTCGAGCTGGGCGTCATCACCAAGCTCGGCTATAGCGGTTACTTCCTCATCGTCTGGGATTTCATCCGCGCAGCCCGTGAAGCCGACATACCTGTCGGGCCCGGCCGCGGCTCCGCCGCCGGCTCGCTGGTGGCCTACGCCCTGCGCATCACCGATATCGATCCGCTGCGCTTCGGCCTGCTGTTCGAGCGCTTTCTCAACCCAGACCGCATCTCGATGCCGGACATCGACGTCGACTTCTGTTACGAGCGGCGCGGTGAGGTGATCGAGTACGTGAGGTCGAAGTACGGCGCCGACTCCGTCGGACAGATCGTCACCTTCGGAACGATGCAGGCCCGAGCCGTCGTGCGTGATGTGGGACGCACGCTCGGTTTCACACCGGCGGAGACCGACCGGGTCGCCAAGCTCATCCCCAACGCTCCCGGCTACTCCATCGGCGTCAAAGAAGCGGTCGAACGCGTCGAGGAGCTCAAAGATCTCTACAAGCAGGAGCCCCGCTACAAAGAGCTACTCGACTACGCGGTTACGCTGGAGGGCCTTTCCCGTCATACATCCGTCCACGCCGCCGGCGTCGTCATCGCTCCCGGCCCGCTGGCCGATTACGTGCCGGTCATGAAAGCCCCAGCGCGCGGGACGGCTGCGGAATCCGAGAACGGCGACCTCGTGATAACCCAGTACGACATGGTGAGCCTCGAGCAGGCCGGGATGTTGAAGTTCGACTTCCTCGGTCTGCGCACGCTCACCGTTATCAGCGACGCCACGGTGATGATCCGGGAGCGCCACGGCGCGGAAATCGCCTGGGACGAGATCGAGCTCGACGACCCGGAGGTCTACGAGATGCTCGCCAGCGGCGCCACCGCGGGCGTCTTCCAGTTCGAGTCCTCGCTGGCTACCGACAAGCTCCGGGCCATGCGCTGCGACCGTTTCGAGGATCTCATAGCGGTGAACGCGCTGATCCGGCCGGGGCCCCTCGACTCCGGCATGACCGACGTTTACATCCGCCGCAAGCGCGGCGTTGAGTCGGTCAGCTACCCGCACGAGAGCCTGGCAGAAGTTCTGGAATCGACTTACGGCGTGATCACCTACCAGGAGCAGGTGATGCGCGCCGCAGCCGTGATGGCCGGCTTCAGCCTCGCCGAAGCCGACGTGCTGAGAAAGGCCGTCGGCAAGAAAGACCCCGTACTCATCCGCCAGGAGCTGGACCGCTTCATCGAGAGGTCGATCGCCGGAGGAATCCGCAGGCGCGAGGCCGAGCACGTCGCCTCCCTACTCGAGACGTTCGGCCGCTACGGCTTCCCCAAGGCCCACGCCACCGCTTACGCGGTGATCTCGTACCGCACCGCCTGGCTCAAGCGCCACTACCCGGCCGAGTTCATGGCCGCGTTGCTCTCCTCGGAAATCGGCAACACCGACCGCGTCGTCGGCTACATCAACGAGAGCCGATCATTGGGCATCGAGGTGCTGCAGCCGCATATCAACGAGTCAGGCTACAAGTTCACGGTGGCCAGCGATAACAGCATCCGCTTCGGCTTGGGCGCCATCCGCGGGGTCGGGCGCTCCGCCATCGACTCGATCATAGAGGCCCGGCACAAGGAGGGCCCTTTCGAATCCCTCTTCGACTTCTGCAGCCGTGTCGATCTGAGGCTCAACAACAAGCGCGTGATCGAGGCTCTCACCGGCGCCGGCGCTCTCGATGGGCTGGGCCAGCGCGCTTCACTCTCGGAAGCGGTGGAAGCCACGCTGCGCGAGGCACAGCTCAGGCAGCGCGAGCGTGAGACCGGCCAGCAGAGCCTCTTCGGCGGCGAGGGGCCGCAAGGAAGGGCCGCGCCTCCGCTGCCGCGGATCCCGGAGTGGAACGAGGCGGAGAAGCTGGCGCGCGAAAAGGAGTTGCTCGGTTTCTTTGTGACGGGTCACCCGCTCGACGCGCACCGCGATCTGGTCGACCTCTACGCCGAACGAGCCAACACCAGCAACCTGGTGGACCGCCGCGATCAGAGAGTGGAGCTGGCTTGCGTGGTCACGGAGATCTCGCGCCGCATCTCACGTAAGGACGGCTCGGAATGGGCGCGGCTGGTGTTCGAGGACTATCACGGCACCGCGGTCGCCCTCGCTTTCCGCGAAGCGTGGACAAAGCACCGCGATATCCTCGAGCCCGGTAAACCGGTGTTGCTGAAAGGCTCCGTGTCGGGCCGCGAGCGGGATGACGCGGACCCACCGCTCTTCCTGAACGATGTCGTCCCGCTGGACTCGATCTACAAGAGCGGCCGCGTCGCCGTCTGTTTCGAGTTCGCGAATGCCGCCGAGCTCGACAGCGAGCGCCTGCAGCAGGCGATCAAGATCGCCCGGGAGCACCCGGGGCCGGCAGCGATCCAGGTGGTTCTGCAGAACGGTGGTGACGAACCGTCGCGGCTCCGCTCGCGAGCGCTGTCGGTGGCGCCGCTGCCCCATGTCCTGGCCGAGCTGCGCACTGTTCTGGGGGAAAACCGCGTCCGCCTGGTGGAAGTCCGCGGCTAGCAGGCCGCCCTTGCCAGGCGGAGCCCGGGTCGTCTATTCATTCTGTTTCGTTTTGTTATCTTGCACAGTTCCACGATGGCACGTGCAGGTACGGTTCTGAGCGGTGATTATGGCAACTCATCAAGAATTCGAGCGCTCGATTCAGGAGACCATGGGCAAGATCGAGCACTTGAAAGACATAGCCAGCGCAAGGGGGCTCGACGTGGAGGCTGACCTCAGAAAGCTGGAGACCCGGCTGGAAGACTTGCGGACCGAGACCTTGAAGGCGCTCTCCCCGATGGAGCGCGTGCAGATCGCCCGGCACCCGCAGCGCCCGCACGCGCTGGACATGATCGAGCGCATCTTCTCGGACTTCATGGAGCTACATGGCGACCGCGCCTTCCGGGACGACCCGGCCGTGGTCGCCGGATGGGGTCGTTTGAACGATGACTCGGTCATGATCATCGCCCAGCAGAAGGGCCGAAACACGAAAGAGAATCTCAAGCGCAACTTCGCCATGATGCACCCGGAGGGTTATCGCAAGGCCCTCCGCATGATACAGATGGCGGAGAAATTCCGCCGGCCCGTGATCACTATCATCGACACACCCGCGGCTTACCCGGGTATCGGCGCGGAAGAGCGCGGCCAAGCTGAGGCCATCGCCAGGAACCTCCGCGAGATGTCGCTCGTCGAGACGCCGATCATCGCGGCCGTCATCGGTGAAGGCGGCAGTGGCGGCGCCCTCGGACTGAGTGTCGCCAACCGCATCATCATGCTCGAGCACGCGATCTACTCGGTCATCTCGCCTGAAGGCTGCGCATCGATCTTGTGGAAGGAGAACACGGAGGAGGTGCGAGAGAAGGCGGCGGCCGCACTCAAGCTGACAGCGCCCGACCTCAACAATCTCGGCGTGATCGACGAGATAGTCGGCGAGCCTAAGGGCGGGGCGCACGAAGACTGGGATGCCGCCGCAGAGCTGCTGAAAGAGGCCCTCACACGCCACCTCGACGAGCTCCGCGGGCAACCCGTCGACCAGCTTCTCAAGGGCCGCTACGACAAGTACCGCAAGATCGGGGCGTGGACAGGTGATTGACCGGCCGCAGGATGTCAACGAGCGCCCGCCGCGCGCCGTTCACGGCATCATCAGCAAGGGTCCAACCCCCCAGTTCATCGAGATCCGCTTCAAGGGCAAGAGGCGCGAGTTCTTCGCGGCGCACGTGACCCCGCCGATGATGCAACGGGAGTACGTAGTGGTCGAGGCCGATCGCGGCCAGGATCTCGGCGTCGTCAGCGCTATCGGCACGCTTGCCAAGAGCAAGTGCCAAACGTGTGAGGGATGCAACGAGAACAGCTTGCCCACAAGGCGCGTGCTCAGACGCGCTGCGCCCGTTGACGTCGAGCGTGCCATCGGCCTCCGTGAAGAAGAGAGCGACGTCCGGCGCGATGTGCGGCGCGTGGTGGCCGAGCACAAGCTGAAGATGAAGATCAGCGATGCCGAGTGGCAGTGGGACCGGAACAAGCTGATCATCTACTTCACCTCGGAGAAGCGCGTGGATTTTCGCAGCCTCGTCCGCAGTCTGGCCAAGAAATACCGAACCCGCATCGAACTGAAGCAGATCGGTGTGCGGGACGAGGCGCGACGCCTCGATGGCGTTGGTCGCTGCGGACGCGAGCTCTGCTCGTCCAACTGGCTGCCCGAGCTAAAGCCGGTGACGTTGCAGCTCGCGAAAGACCAGAACCTTTCTCTGAACCCCTCCCAGATATCGGGAGCCTGTGGTCGGCTCATGTGCTCGCTTCGCTTCGAGCACGACTTCTACGTACAGGCACGCAAGCGCTTCCCCAAGGAAGGGCGGCAAGTGCGGACGCTCGAGGGTGCCGAAACGGTGGAGGCGGTGAACATTTTCGGCAACCGCGTGACACTTCGGAACGCTTCCGGCGAGCTGAGGACGCTCACACTCGAGGAGCTGAAGCGCGAGACGGCCGAGGCACGAAAGGCCGCACGTAGTAACTGAGGCCCCGATCTTTGTCCAAGTTCTACATCACGACCGCAATCGACTACGCCAACGGCGACCCTCATCTGGGTCACGCGTTCGAGAAGATCGGTGCGGACGCCATCGCCCGCTATCGACGTCTCTGCGGCGACGACGTCCACTTCGTCATCGGGATGGACGAGAACTCCCAAACCATCGTGCAGGCCGCCAATGAGGCCGGGCTGGCACCCAGGGAGTGGGTCGACAAGCTGGCCGTCGACTTCTCGGAAGCCTGGGACCGCCTCGAGATCAGCCACCACGACTTCATTCGCACCACGGAGGAACGACACGCCCGGGCCGTCGTCGAGATGGTCGAGCGCACCAAGCAGGCCGGATACATCTACGAGGGCACTTACGAAGGCTACTTCTGCGAGCGCTGCGAAGGCTTCAAGCAGGAGAAGGACCTGGTCGACGGTCGTTGCCCGGAGCACCCCGACAGGGAGATCCTCTGGACCAAGGAAGACAACTACTTCTTCAAGCTTTCGGCCTTCCGCGATCCGCTGTTGAAGCTTCTGGATGAGCACCCCGAATTCGTTCAGCCCGAGATCCGCCGCAACGAGATCCGCAACGTCCTCAAGGAGGGCCTTCAGGACATCTCGGTCTCCCGGCCAAAGACGGATTGGGGCATCCCCTTCCCGGGTGACCCGGACCACGTGGTCTACGTCTGGTACGACGCGCTGATCAACTACCTGTCGGCCATCGGTTTCCCCGACGCTGTATACCAGGAGTGGTGGCCTGCCGAACAGCACGTGATCGGCAAAGGGATCACGCGCTTCCACTGCATCTTCTGGCCCGCCATGCTCATGGCGGCCGGCGTGCAGTTACCCGCAACCGTCTGGGCGCACGGCTACATCAACTGGGAGGGTCGGAAACTATCGAAGTCCGCCGGCACTGCGGTCACGCTGCAGAGCGCCATGGAACGTTACGGGACTGACCCGCTTCGCTACTTCCTGCTGCGCGAGATCCCCTGGAACGGCGACGGCGACTTCAGCTGGCAGCGCTACGACGACGTCTACAACGCCGAGCTCGCCAACGATCTCGGCAACCTGGCGAATCGCACCCTGGCGATGATCCACAAATACAGGGAGGGCGTGGTCCCCGGCGGCGAAGAGACGTCCCTTGATCGACGCTCCCTCCAAGTCCTCGACGCCTACCGCCAGGCCATGGATGCGTACCTGCTCCACCAGGCCGTGGCCGCCGCCATGGAGCTGGCAGGCGCCGCCAACGTTTTCGTCGAGGAGAAGGCGCCCTGGACGCTGGCGAAGGACCCGGCCCAGAGCGCTGAGCTGGACGCCGTCCTCGCCAGCCTCGCCCGCACCCTCGCCAGGCTCGCCGTCCTGCTGAGTCCGGTCATGCCCGCCAAGAGCCGTGAGCTCTGGCAGGCCCTGGGCCGCCAGGACGAGATCGCCTCGCTAGCCGCCTACCCGGAGCTCGACCTGGCTGGCCGCACCGTGCAGCGCCAGGCCGTACTCTTCCCAAAGCCGGAAAGCTGAACCGTGGGCCGGGCCCAGTTCCTCTTCTGCTTCCTCATGGCAGCATCCACCCATCCCGCCGAAGCCAATACGAACCCCGTGCCGGCACCTGTCGCGCAGGTCGCCGCAGACACCTTATTAATAAGGGTCGTCCGGATCTGTGCGGGCGGCGACGTACTGCTGGGCAACAACCTGGACACGCTCTGGGCCGGGCGAGCGGCGTGGCGGCTGGGTCAACCGGTCAGCCCCTTCCCCAGCCCCGACTCGCTGCTGGCGCCGCTTCGCCCCCTGGTCGCCGACGCCGACGTCGTGCTGCTCAACATCGAAGGCGCCATAGGAGAAGGCCCGGCCCCGAGCAAGTGCCGGCCCGGATCCACTACCTGTTACGCCTTTCGCCAGCCCATCACTGTCGCTATCGCCCTCGCCGCCTTCGCAGAGCCCGCCGCGGTCGTGGGGAACGTGGCCAACAACCACGCCCTGGATGCAGGCCTCGAGGGATTCCACGCGACGATCGGCTACCTGGCCGAGGTGGGCGTCGGCGTCACCGGCAACGACACCCTGCCCACGCTCGTGATCGGACCCGCGCAGAGCGACACCGTCGCGGTCCTCGGCTTCAGCACCTTCAGGGCCGGACCGGATGCCCGGGACATCAGCGCGGTGCGCC
>JAZGAL010000098.1:0-2325 GCA_036475815.1 Gemmatimonadota bacterium | reverse complement strand
CTTCGCCGTACGGCTGGGGTTGGAAGATGACTCTGAGCAGTGGCACCTCATCGTTGAACCCCCCGCGCTGGGAGGCGAACAGCAGCCACTGGTCGTCGGGCGAAAACTTCGGATGCATGTCGCGGCCCGGGCTGTTCGTCATGCGCCGCACCTCGCCGGGGCTCCCATCTTCCTCGAGGTCGAGGATATAGATCTCGTAGTCTCCATCCCGCGTCGAGACAAAGGCGACGCGGTCCCCGCTCCATGAAAACGACGGCATAGTATTGGTGGCTTCGGTGTGCGTCAGGCGCCGGACACCTGTGCCATCTGCGTTCATGAGGTAGATCTCCTTGTTCCCGTCCCGCGAGCTGCGGAAGACGATGCGCCGGCCGTCCGGCGAAAAGTCCGGCAGCGCGTCATTGGCGTCCGAGTCGGGAGTGACGTTTACCGCTTCGCTTCCATCGGCGCGGCTCTTCCAGATGTCGACGTCCGAGGTGGGCGAGAACGGCAGGCCGACGCCGAACGCGAGCCAGGCGCCGTCATCGGACCAGGTGGGGCCGAACACCCCAAGGTCTCCCCGGTAGCGATCCTCTCCCACGCTGTCGAAAACGATTCGCTTTTCCGTTCCATCCAGCCGGCTGACCACGAGACGGCTGAAGCCTTCACTCGTCGCCACCTCGCTCGCCGACGGGCTGAGTGTCGGGAGATAGCCACGGACCGCGTGCAGTTTGAGTGTACGATCGGGCAGTTCCACGCTATGCGGGTGGTTCACGAGAAACGGTCCCGGCGCGTCGGTCTCGAAGTGGGTCGCCGGCTCGGTCTCTCCCGGTCCAACGGCGATCATGCGGCCAGAATTCGGGTCCCACGCCGGTGCCCAGTAATCGCGCTCCACGTCACTCTCGACGCGAAGGTCCGAACCGTCGGCCTCGGTCGAGACGATCGTCCACCTGTCGTCGCGCAGCGCCGAAAACGTGACGCGGCCGTCCTTGATGATCGCGGGTGAGAGGGCGCTCTCGCCGTTTGCGCTGACGGCCTGGAGCCCGGATCCGTCCGACTTCATCCGATAGATCCGTGTGATCAGCCCGCCTGAGCCGATGGAGGCCGAGATCGCATCACGATCCGCCGCGTCCCCTTCCCGCTGAGAGTAGAAGTACAGACTGCCATCGGGACCCCACGCGGGAGACCCCTCCCAGCCCGGATCATCGGTGAGCCTCTGCAGGTCCGTTCCGTCCGACCGCATCACGAAGACGTCGCCGGCTCTGTAGTCGTCCGGCGCCCCGGGCGACCAGAAGAGGTCGTCGGGGGTGGCACGGTTGCTGGAAAAGGCGATCCACTCGCCGTCGGGAGAAAACGCGGGGTTGAAGTCGCCTCCCTCATCCTGCGTGAGGTTGGCAGCCCGGGTTGCCGCGTCCGGCTCTTCCGGCGCGAACGGCATGATGAAGATGTCGGGATTGCCGCTCTCCGTGCTGACGAAAGCCAACCAGCGTCCGTCGGGAGAAAACGCTGCGGCGTCCTCCATGGCGTTGCTCGAGGAAAGTCTCACGGGCTCGCCAGGGTTATTCAGATCCAGCACGAACAGGTCCGCGGTGCCGTGGCGGTCCGAGGTGAAAACGACCCAGCGTCCATCCGGCGAGAACGCCGGGTTGTAGTCGGGTGAGGGATCGGTCGTCAGCTGCCGCGGCGTGGCGCCGGGTTCGTTGAACAGGTAGAGGTCCCAGTTTGCTGGCCGGATGGTGCTGTAGACGATGGCTTCCTCTAGCGATTCGGTCGGTTCCGGGCCGGGCGAGCAAGCCGCCGAGAAAAGCCCCACCAAGGAGACAGTCCAACACGCGGTGGCCGTTGCGGGTTTACGCACACGAGCACCCTCCTTTCCAGCTGGCTTGAGGATTACGCTCACGGTCATGCGGCGATCCTTTCACCCAAGAGGCGACTCACGCCCTACAGGGCAAACTTTCTGGGCGAGGTCTGCAAGCGACAACGGTAGGATATTAAGGTGCAGACCGCACGGTCGCGGTCCTTCTCACCGCACCTCTCTGAGCTCGGCTTGGTGCATGACCGCTCGACGGATCGTGGCCGCGTCCGGGCGCTGATAGGCCGTCTTGAGAGCAGCCAGCAGGAGCGTGGAGGGGCGGCGCGGCTGCACCTAATCACCCGGAATCAGCCCTGATCTCAGGGTGATCCCGCCCTGAAACCCGCCCACCGATGCAAAGGAGCCGCGATCTCTCGCGGCTCTCGCCTTAGGATCTCCTGCGTACACAGCAGGTGCTCCTACGTCAGCTACCGTAATCCAGCATGCCGATGCTGGCCAGCGGCGCCACTGTTTAGGTTGCTCCTTTTGCGGCGTTG
>JAZGAL010000097.1:0-3836 GCA_036475815.1 Gemmatimonadota bacterium | reverse complement strand
CACCCACCCACCAACTTTCCCGCGAGTAGTGAACCAGGAGGAGTATCATGCGTACGGTAGTTACCGGAGGAGCCGGCTTCATCGGTAGCCACTTAGTCGAGTCGCTTCTCGTTCGCGGCGATCAGGTTGTATGCGTCGAGCGTCGCGGGGCTTCGAGGGGTTGGCTGGAAAACGCTGCGATCGAATGGGCACCGGTGGGGCTGGGTAGCTCCGATGATCTGAAGCGAGCGTTTCGCGGTGCAGAGATCGTATTCCACCTCGCCGGCTTGACTCAAGCGCGCACATCGGAGGAGTACTATAAGGTCAACACGGAGGGCACGGCCCGCGTCTTCGAGGCCGCCGCCGCACAAGAGACACCGCCACGCGTCATCTTCCTCTCGTCGCTCGCCGCCATCGGTCCCTGCCGCAACGGCGAGCGACTGTCGCGGCACACGGTGCCCTACCCCCTCTCCCACTACGGTCTCTCGAAACTGCTGGCCGAGGCGATCGTGCACGCCCACGCCGACCGCGTTCCCGTCACCGTTTTGAGGTTGTCCTCGGTCTACGGCCCTCGGGAGCAAGCGGTGCTCAAGATGTTTCAGCTCGTGCGTCACGGCTTGGCCGTTACCGTGGGCGGCTGGGAACGGCAGGTGAGCTTGATCTACGTGAAGGACACTGTAGGAACGCTAGTCGCTGCCGCAGCGGCTGCCAAGACGATCGGCCAGACCTACTGCCTGGCACATCCGCAGCCGATCCGCTGGCTCGACTTCGCACGAGAGGTCGGTGAGGTGATGGGTCGGCAGCCGGTCCTGGTGAGCGTGCCGACCCGCATAGCGTGGCCGATAGCATGCACCGTGGAGATCTGCGCAGCGGTTCGGCGTGTTGCAGCGATTCTCAACCGCGAGCGCGTTCGGGAGATCTCACAGGAGCGGTGGGTGTGCGATCCGACGGACGTCATCGCTGACACCGGCTACGACCCGCAGTACCCCCTCGCCCGCGGCGTGCGAGAGACGGCGGCCTGGTACAAGGAGGTGGGATGGTTATGAACGGATCGAGACTCTATCCCGTCGACCGCGTGGTCGCCGGCTACAATGTCATACTGGCCGCGACCTGGGTGCTTCTCATCGGACGAGTGAACTATGCACCGCTTGTGTTCATCGCGCACGTAGCGGCTTTGTTCCTGCCTGGCCTGCTCGAACGCAGACCCGGGCAGTCCTCGAAGATCACCGCGGTTCTCAGAGAGCTGTATCCACTGCTCTGGGTGATGGCTTTCTGGACGGAGCTCGACTACCTGCGCGCCCATCTACACCTGGTCGCGAACGACGCGCCCATCATCGCCCTCGACCATGCCATCTTCGGCTTCCATCTGAACGAAATCTGGATTGTGAAGATGCCGCAGGTATGGCTGAGCGAGCTCATGCACCTGTCCTACTTCGCCTATTACCCGCTGATCTTCGTACCGCCCCTGGTGCTGGCGGTGACGCGCCGGAGAGCGGCGCTGCGTGACGTGATTCTGAGGCTGACCGTCACCTACCTGGCGTGCTATCTCGTCTATGTCACGTTCCCAGTGGATGGCCCGCACTACCTCACATCGCCCTACCAGGGTCCGCTCACCGACGGCTTCTTCTACAAGCTCGTGCGCGCAGCCCAGGGCCTGGGCGACTCACGCGGTGCTGCTTTCCCGAGCTCGCATGTGACGGGCGCGGTCACCATCGCGATCATCGGCTGGCGCTGGTTCAGCCGGCCCGTGGCGGTGCTGCTGAGCCTCGAGGCGGTCGGTGTAATGATGTCGACGGTGTACACCCAGAACCATTACACCGTCGATTCGCTGGCCGGGTTGGTCTGGGCGTTCTCGCTTCAACTCATCGTGGTGCCGGCGCTTGCCTACTGGCTGGCGCCGAGGCAACGGTCGCCGCAGCCCGTCCCGCATGTGCCGACCTACGCCCCGGCGCTCGACACGACGGGAGGCGGACTATGAACGGGCTGACACTGGTTACTGGTGCGACCGGGTTCATCGGTCGCTATGTGGTGCGCCAGCTCCTTCAGGAGCAGGTGCCGGTTCGGGTCCTCGTGCGGAGCCCCGAGCGTCTGGAGCGCGACGTGGCCCGGCGGATCGAAGTAATGAAAGGTGACCTGCGGGACGGCGCGGGCTTTGCGGCCGCCATGGAGGGCGCACACACCGTGCTTCACCTCGCCGCTTGCGCTCGCGCCTGGTCCCGGGATCCTTTCGAGTTCCGAGACGTCAACGTCCGCGCCATCGAGCAACTTCTGGAGGCAGCGCACCAAACCGGGGTCGAACGCTTCGTGCACGTCTCCACGGTGCTCACCCTACCGCCTTACCGGCCGGCTCCGGTGAGCGAGTCGGTGCAGCGGCCGACGGTCTACGAGGAGACGAAGCTGGCCGGCGAACAGTTGGTCGAATCCTACGCGGCCGACGGGCTCGACGCGGTCATCGTCCACCCGACCCGGGTCTACGGTCCCGGGCCGCTCACCGACGCCAACGGCGTGACCCGCGTTGTTGCGCTCTACATCGCCGGCCGCTTTCGCGTTCGGATAGCCGACCACGATGTCCTCTCGAACTACGTCCACGCCGAAGACGTGGCCGCGGGCATCCTGGCCGCTGCACAACGCGGCCGGTCGGGCGCCCACTACGCCCTGGGCGGAGCGGAAAACGTCTCTTTCCGGGAGTTCCTCGACCTGGTTGCTGACGTGGCCGGCTTACGCCATCGGACCGTCGCGCTCCCAGCTGCGGCGGCGTTGGCAATCGCCCGCGCTGCCGAGGCCTGGGCGCGCCTAGGCGGCAACACCTCGATCACCCCTGGCTGGGTTCGAGTCTTCCTCGAGGACCGCCGGGTCGACATCACTGCCAGCCGAGATGAGCTCGCGTACGGTCCCCGATCGCTTCGCGATGGTCTGTCCCAGACGGTTCGCTGGCTACGCGGTAACGGGAGGTGATGGAACATGTCATTCGCACGCACAACCCTGAGCAGGCCAAAGCCCGAGTTGTTGATCGTGCTGGCTACGGTGGTGCTGGTAGTCTTCTATTACGTGCTGCGGGCAGACGTCATCGCCACCCTGTCGGGCAGCCGCGGATCGCTCGCCATGACACGCACCCCGGTGCCACCGACACTCCACTTCGTTGGCGCGGCGCTCATACTGGCTGTCGTGCCTGTGCTGATCGCACGCTTCGGCCTGCGGCTGCGGTTCTCCGACCTCGGCCTGGGCCTGGGGCGCTGGCGAGTCGGGCTCGTCTGGCTGGCCATCGGAATCCCGCTCGCCGTCATCGTCGGCAAGATCGGCTCGGCCAACCCGGAGATGCGGTTCGTTTATCCGCTCGATCCTACAGTCCGTCCCGAGCTCTCCGCGTTCATCCCCTACGCGCTGCTGCAGTTCCTGTACTTCGGCGCTTGGGAGGTCCTGTTCCGCGGTGTGCTACTATTCGGGCTCAAGGGTCGCATCGGGGCGGGCCCGGCGAACGCAGTGCAGACGGCGCTGTCGGTGATCGCACACTTCGGCCGGCCGTTCAGCGAGACCTTCATCGGCGTGCCGGCAGGACTCGTTCTCGGTGGCGTGTGCCTCAACGTCCGATCGATGTGGTATGTGGCGATCATTCACTGGGTGGTGGGGATCAGCCTCGATTGGTTCATCCTGACGGGTTGATCCGGCAGGCGATACTGAGGTGGCTAGGCGAGTCTGCGATTCGCCTAGCCGTCATCCCGAGAGGCGACTCGAATCTTCCGGTACTTCCCCTCCGCCCGCTCTCGCATAGCCTTCAAGCGCATCGTCCAGGTGTGCTTCAGCTGCCGCTCCAGCATCACACGCTTGATGCCGCCCACACGACCGTCGAACCGCATCCG
>JAZGAL010000096.1:0-9922 GCA_036475815.1 Gemmatimonadota bacterium | reverse complement strand
TCCTCCTCGGAGCGGTGACCCTATAGGAAGAAGAGTGCTCGATGTCGCTCCTGGCAGATTTCTATAGCGGCCACTGGGTCATCACGTTCCTGATCTTCTTCCCGGTGATCTCGGCGATCATCTGCCTGCTGCTTCCCCGGGAGCGGCTGAAGTACTGGGCGCTTGCCGCGGCCATGATCGAGTTTCTGGTCTCGCTGCCGCTTTTCTGGACTTTCGAGATCGGGCGGGTCGAGTTTCAGAATTTTGTCTCGATCCCGTGGATTCCCGATTGGGGGATCTCGTACGCCGTGGGTGTCGACGGCATCTCTCTGCTGCTTATCCTGCTGACCACGTTCCTGATGCCTATTTCGGTGCTGGTCTCCTGGTTGCAGATCAAGGAGAAAGAGCACTTTTACT
Organism: Gemmatimonadota bacterium; assembly: GCA_036475815.1. Classification (GTDB taxonomy): domain Bacteria; phylum Gemmatimonadota; class Gemmatimonadetes; order Palauibacterales; family KS3-K002; genus JBDHGH01. The sequence continues at coordinate 9,526 of JAZGAL010000096.1, read as the reverse complement.
ACGCGATGCTGCTGCTGCTCGCGACGGGCATGATCGGCGTGTTCGTGGCGCTCGACCTCTTTCTGTTCTACGTCTTCTGGGAGATCACCCTGATCCCCATGTACTTCCTGATCGGGGTATGGGGTCACGAGCGCCGCATCTACGCAGCCGTGAAGTTCTTCCTGTTCACGGCGTTCGGCTCGCTGCTGATGCTCGTGGCGATCGTCGTGATGTACTGGCTGCACCTCGACCAGTACGGGATACCCAGCCTGGCATACGGGGACATGCTGAGAGTTGACGTGCCGACGTCTCTGCACTACTGGCTGTTCGCGGCCTTCGCCCTGGCGTTCGCCATCAAGGTCCCGATGTTCCCGTTCCATACGTGGTTGCCGGATGCGCACGTCGAGGCGCCGACCGCGGCCTCGGTGATACTGGCGGCCGTGCTGCTGAAGATGGGGGTTTACGGGTTCCTGCGCTTTGCGATCCCACTCTTCCCGTCCGCCGCCCTGGACCCGAAGGTGGCCGCGACCATTCTCTTCCTGTCACTGATGGGGATCCTCTACACGGCCTGGGTTGCGGCCGTGCAGCCCAATATGAAGAAGCTGATCGCCTACACATCGGTAGCGCACCTCGGCTTTATCATGGTGGGCATCTTCGCCCTGACGGGGCAGTCGGTCACGGGAAGCGTGCTACAGAGCATCAATCACGGTGTGTCGACGGGGGCACTGTTCATCCTGGCAGGCTTTCTCTATCAGCGGCGCCATACGTATGAGATCGCCGAGTACGGTGGGCTGGCCAAGATCATACCGATCTACTCCGGCTGTCTGGTTCTCGTGGCGCTTTCTTCGATCGCCCTGCCAGGGCTGAACGGATTCGTGGGCGAGTTTCTCATCCTTGTGGGCTCGATGGGGCGTTATCCCTGGGTTGTCGTCCTTGCCACGACCGGCGTGATCTTCGCCGCCTACTACCTGTTGCCGATGATACGCAGGGTGGTGTGGAATGACGTGACGATCGAGGAGAACCGGAAGTTGCTGGATCTGTCGCGGCTGGAGCTGGTGATCATCATTCCGCTCTTGATCATGATCGTGCTGATGGGTGTCTATCCCAAGCCCTTCATAGATAGGATTGCTGCTTCGGCGGAAGTACTGAGCGAGCGGGTCAACTGGATCGCGGAGCGCGAAGCCCGTAGTGCGCCGGAGTCGATTGTTGCCGGCGAAGTGTCTCGCGGCCGTCCGGGAACGCGGTGAGTGCGGCGATGCAGATAGATTTCTCGAGTTATCTCGACTACTTCTGGGCCTTGCTGCCGGAGGTCGTGCTGACGGCAGGAGCGCTTCTCCTGTTGATGTACGACGCCTTTGCCCGGCGCGGATCGTCCGAATCCTCATCGAATGCCATCGGAACGGGCGGCCTGATCGTCATCGCGTTCGCAGCGGTCGCCAACGTATGGCTGATGGGGGTGCAAGAGGTTGGAGACACCGGAATTGTGGCCATCGATGGCTTCCGGATCTTCACCAACTTCATGTTCCTCGGCGCGGCGGCGCTCACGATCCTCATATCCTTCGACTACACAGTCAGGGAAGGGATCACGGAAGGTGAATATTACGCGTTGTTGCTGTTCGCCCTCGTGGGGATGATGCTGCTGGCGGGCAGTCGCGACCTGATTCTGATCTTCGTCAGTTTCGAGTTGATGTCTCTGGCCGTGTACGCGCTGGTCGGCTTCAAGCGGCGCGATCCGCGATCGGCGGAAGCGGCGATCAAGTATTTCCTGTTGGGCGCATTCTCGAGCGCGTTCCTGCTTTACGGGATGGCCATGCTCTTTGGAGCTGGGGCGACGACCAACCTGGGCCTGATGCGGCAGACGCTGCCTGCGGCGGGCGTCGGCGTGTTGGCGATCACGGGCATCGCTTTGCTGGCCATCGGGTTCGGGTTCAAGGTTTCGGCGGTGCCGTTCCACATGTGGACGCCGGACGCGTATGAGGGGGCTCCGACGCCGATTACCGCATTCCTTGCGGCAGCTGTAAAAGGGGCGGCGTTTGCCGCTTTCATTCGAATCTTCGTGGTGGCTCTGGGCGGTTTGCATGCGTATTGGGAACCGATCATCTGGTGGCTGGCGGCGCTAACGATGATCGTGCCCAACCTGATAGCGTTGGTACAGGACAATATCAAGCGCCTGCTCGCGTATTCCTCGATCGCCCACGCGGGCTACCTGCTGGTCGCGCTGGTCGCGGCCAACGAATCTGGGATGGCCTCCTTCCTGTTTTACCTTGCGACCTACATAGCGATGATCGTCGGGGCGTTCGCGATCATTCTGGTGCTGGCCGGCAAGGACGATCGTCGCCAGCGCCTGTCCGACTATGCCGGGATCGGCTACACGCATCCGTGGGCCGCCGGATTGCTCACTCTCTTCCTGGTGTCGCTGGCGGGATTGCCGCCTACCGGTGGGTTCGTGGGGAAGTTCTACATTCTGCGGGCGTCGATCGAGGCGGGCTACGTAAACCTCGCCGTCATCCTGGCCGTGACCACGCTGATCTCCTACTGGTATTACCTCCGAGTGATTGTTGCGATGTACATGAAGCCGGAGGTGGAACCGCTGGGGCAGGTGGTTTGGGGCCGTGCGCTGCGGACCGCCCTGGTGGTCTGCGCCTTCATCGTGCTCTTCATGGGGATTCTCCCCTCCTGGCCGCTTCTCAAGGCGCAGCAGAGCGTGCAGGGGCTGAGCCAGGTCGCTGAGCATGTTGTGGACACCAGCCCAGTGGTCCAGCGTTAGGCAGCACCCCGGGCCGGCAGCCGCTCGTCGCCGACGCCGGGTTCCCAACGGAGAGTAACAGATGACCGGAGTCAGCCATCTCATCTTTCGCGAATACGACGTAAGAGGCGTCGTCGGTGACGACCTGACGCCCGACGTGGCCGAGCAGGTAGGGCGGGCTTTTGGGAGCCAGATTCGGGACGACCTGGGCCTATCGAGTCCCAGCGTGGCGCTGGGTTACGACAACCGGCTGAGCTCGGAGGAGCTGGCCGACGCCTATGCCGAGGGACTGCGCTCGACGGGCGCGCGCGTATTGCGTGTCGGGCTCGGCCCTACGCCGGCTCTCTACTTCGCGGTTCAGCACCTGGGCACCGATGCGGGCGTACAGATCACCGGCTCTCACAACCCGCCGGAGTACAACGGCTTCAAGATGCTGACCACCGGCGGACCCTTTTATGGGAGATCGATCCAGAAGCTGCGGGAGCGGATCGAGTCCCGGCAATTCGCGGAGGGTGACGGAGAGATTGAACGGCGGCCCATCCTCGAGGCCTACATCGCCGACCTGGTGGGTCGCTTCGAGCTGGAGCGGCCGGTTCCGATCGTTGTCGACTGCGGCAACGGCACCGGCAGCCTCGGGGCGGTCGAAGTGCTCGAAGGCATCGGGGCGAGGGTGGACGCTCTCTATTGTTCGTCGGATGGGAGTTTCCCCAATCATCACCCGGACCCCACGGTGGATGAGAATCTGGCGGATCTGATCGAGAGAGTGCGGTCGACGGACGCGGAACTGGGCATCGCTTTCGACGGCGACGCGGACCGCATCGGAGCCGTCGATGAGAACGGGAACATCGTGCGTGGCGACTACCTGCTGCTGATCTATGCTCTCGCCGCGCTGCGGCGGACGCCCGGAGAGCAGGTCATCTTCGACGTCAAGTGCTCGCAGGTTCTGGAGGACGAAATCGGCAAGGCTGGCGGGCGGCCCATCATGTGGAAGACGGGCCACTCCCTGATCAAGGAGAAGATGAAGGAAACCGGGGCGCGGATCGCGGGCGAGATGAGCGGCCACATGTTCTTCGGCGATGATTTCTATGGGTACGACGACGCGCTCTATTCCGCGTGCCGGTTGGTCGATATCGTCGCCCGTTCGGGCGGCCCGTTGTCGGCCTCCCTGGAAGGGATCCCACAGCTCGCCTCCACGCCTGAGATCCGGGTCGACTGTCCGGACGATGTAAAGTTCGAGATCGTGGCGAAAGCGGTGGATCACTTCAAGCGGCGCTACGAGGTGATGGATGTGGATGGCGCGCGCGTGCGCATGCAGGATGGCTGGGCGTTGATCCGGGCTAGCAACACGCAGCCGATTCTGGTGTTGCGGGTGGAGGCCGCCACGGAAGAGCGCTTGGAAGAGATTCGCGATGAGCTTTACGGCTGGCTCCGAGAGCAGGGTTTGGAAGTGTAGGCGCCGGCGGCAGTCCTGCGGTGGCCGCTCTGGGCTTTGGAACCTAGTTTCCAAGGCCCTGTCTTTTCGTCGCTGGCGCCGAATGCTGGCCGGGTTCGCAAGACCGGCCGACCGAGGGAGGAGATGGCACTTAGACGGGACGCGGTGGTGGTAGCGCTCGGTGGCAACGCCCTGGCGCCGGCTGCGGAGAACGTGACGATCTACGATCAGTTCCGCCACACTCGAGAGAGCCTGGGTAGCGTGATCGAGCTTGCCAGGAGGGACTGGCAGATCGCCGTCGTGCACGGCAACGGCCCTCAGGTAGGGGATGAGTTGCTGAGAAACGAACTGGCTGCGGACGTGCTGCCGGAGCAGCCGCTGGGTGTTCTGGTGGCGTCTACGGCAGGCTGGATCGGCTATATGATCCAGCAGTCGCTGGAGAACGGTCTGCGGCGGGCCGGTATCGAGCGGCGCGTGGTCACCCAGATCACCCAGGTGGTGGTCGATCCGCTGGCGCCGGAGATGCGGGAACCGACGAAGTCGATTGGCCGGGCGTTGAGCGAGGAGCAAGCGGAACGCTTGCGCGCGGCCGGCTGGACGGTGAAGGAGGACTCGAGAGGTATCTTGCGGCGCGTGGTGCCGAGCCCGGTACCGCTCGAGATCGTGGAGAAGGAGGCGATCCGGCGCGTCGTGGAGAGGGGGGGCATTGTGATCGCCGCGGGTGGCGGTGGAATCCCGGTGTACAGGCACCCCACTTTGGGACTCGAGGGTGTAGACGCGGTAGTGGACAAGGACCGGGCGGCGGCCCTGCTGGGCTGCGAGATCGGAGCTAGCACGCTGCTCCTGCTGACCGATGTGGACGCCGTCTACCGCGATTTCGGCACGGAGAATGCAACACCGTTGAGGCGCCTGTCACACAAGCAAGCCGAGAAGTTGCTGGAGACGGAGCAGCTGGGCCGGGGCAGCATGCGGCCGAAGGTGGAGGCGGCCATCAGCTTCCTGGCCGAGGGAGGCAGGCGCGTACTCATCGCACGACTGGATCAGGGGCGCGCCGCGCTGGAGAGTGCGGCGGGAACCGAGATCACGAGCAAGTGACGACATGAACATACACGAGTATCAGGCGAAGGAGATCTTCCGGGAGCATGGCATCCCGGTACCAGCGGGCGAGGTCGCCACGACTCCGGAGGAGGCGGAGAAGATCGCCGCTCGCTTTGGGACCGAGGTAGTGGTGAAGGCACAGGTGCATGCAGGAGGTCGCGGTAAGGCGGGGGGTGTGAAGCTGGCAGCCACGCCGGCGGAGGCCCGGGAAGCGGCCGAGAAGATCCTGGGGATGGAGATCAAGGGTCTCACGGTGCAGAAGGTGCTGGTCAGTCCCGCCGAGGATATCAAGCACGAGGCGTACGTCGGCGCGATCGTGGATCGGTCTTCGGGTGCCGTGGTGCTGATGGCCTCGCCGGAGGGCGGGATTGACATCGAGGAAGTGGCGGCGAAAACGCCCGAGCTGATCTTCAAGGAGAAGGTAGACCCGCGCTACGGACTGCTTTCACACCAGGCCCAGCGCCTGGGCTATAAGCTGTATGCCGGGGACCCGGGCCGTGCCCGGCAGGCCGCCGACATGATCCAGAAGCTTTACGATTCGATGATCGACGCTGGTGCGTCGCTGATCGAGATCAACCCGCTGATCACGACGGGGTCGGGCGAGCTGAAGGCCATCGATGCGAAGATGAACATCGATGACAACGAGCTGTTTCGCCGCAAGGAAATCGCCGAGTACCGCGACGTCGAGAGCGAAGCTCCGGAGGAAGTGGCGGCCCGAGCCAAGGATCTCACCTACATCAAGCTGGATGGGAACGTGGGCTGTTGCGTGAACGGGGCGGGGCTCGCAATGGCGACGATGGATCTGGTGAAGTATTACGGCGGGGAGCCTGCCAATTTCCTGGATATCGGCGGGTCGTCCAGCCCGGAGAAGGTCGTGACCGCCCTGCAGATCATAACGTCCGATCCGGGGGTCAAATCGATCCTGTTCAACATCTTCGGCGGCATCACGCGCTGCGACGACGTGGCGAACGGCATTGTCGAGGCCACAAAGGGGATCGAGTTGAGGGTACCGATCACCATCAGGCTCACCGGGACAAACGAGGAGGAGGCAGTCAAGATCCTGGAGGGCGCGGGCTTCAGCGCCATGACCGACATGGATGAGGCCGTTCAGAAGGCGGTCGCGCTGGCGACGAACTAGGCTATAGGGTAGAATCTTCGATGGCGATATTTGCGGATAGCGGGACACGGGTGGTGGTCCAGGGGATCACCGGACGGGACGGATCGTTCCACTCCCGTCAGATGATGGAATACGGAACGCAAGTGGTTGCCGGTGTCACGCCGGGCAAGGGCGGCCAGAAATTCGATGATAGGGTTCCGGTCTTCGACACGGTGGAGGAGGCGGTGCGTGAAGAGGGCGCGACGGCAAGCGTCATCTACGTGCCGGCGGCCTTCGCCGCCGCGGCGATCTGCGAGGCGGCGGATTCCGGCGTCAAGCTGGTGGTGTGTATTTCGGAAGGAATCCCGGTACTCGATATGCTGAAGGTCGTCCCTTATGTTGAGGACCAGGGGGCGCGTCTCATCGGGCCCAATTGCCCTGGGATGATCTCACCAGGACAGACGAAGCTGGGCATCATTCCGGGGCAGATCGTGGAGCCGGGTCCAGTGGGTGTGGTCAGCCGCTCCGGGACCTTGACGTACGAGGTCGTGTGGAAATTGACCTGCGCCGGGCTCGGCCAGTCGAGCTGTGTGGGAATCGGAGGCGATCCCGTCATCGGAACCAACTTCATCGACTGTCTTTCCGCCTTCGAGCAGGATTCACAGACTGAGGCGATCGTTCTGATCGGCGAAATCGGCGGTACCGACGAACAGGACGCCGCGCTGTATATCAAAGATCATCTGTCAAAACCCGTGGTGGGTTTCGTTGCCGGCCAGACTGCACCGCCGGGGCGTCGAATGGGCCATGCGGGAGCCATCATCTCCGGTTCTTCGGGAACGGCTGAGGAGAAGATCGCGACCTTCAGGGAGAACGGAGTTGAAGTCGCCGAGCGTCCCGCGGATGTGCCGGAGATCATCGCGCAGGCGCTGAATGGATAGCCCGGCATCGATTTCCGGCCTGCTGCCCCCGGGCCGCATCATCGTCGGCCTCAAAGCCAGGAGCTACAAGGACGCCGTGGGGCGGCTGCTCGATCGGCTGGATGAGGCGGGGCTGGTCGGCGACCGCGCCGCCATCGACGAGCTCGTGGACGCCGAGGTCCTCCGCGGAGAGATCCCCACATTAGGACCACGGTCGCTTCTCGCGCACTACAGGCATGACTCGGCGGAGGAGCTGGCTGTGGCCGTCGGCACTTCGGCAGCTCCCTTCAAGTTCGCCCCGGCGACGGCACCGGACGCGGTCTTTCTCATACTGATCGTCACACCACGCACCGCAGTGAGGTATTACCTGAAGACGCTGGCCGGGCTGAGCCATCTGCTCAGTGACGCTGCGGTCGCGGATGCACTTTCCGCGGCTTCCTCTCCAGAGGAGTTTGCCGCGATCGTGGCCGAGCAGGGCGTTCTGATCAGGCCGGAACTGTTGGTGTCGGATCTGATGAGCCGCGACTTCCAGACGGTATCACCGGAGACGCTCCTGTCGGAGGCCCTGCACCTGATGGTGCGTCATCGCCGACGCGGCATGCCGGTGGTCAGCGACAACGGTGAGGTGCTGGGCATCGTGAGCGAGCGGGAGTTGCTCGAGCATTTCCTGCCTCAGGTCTTGAGCCCTGCTGCGCAGGGTGAACGTTCGAAGATCCAGGACGTCGAGGTGCGTGATGTGATGCAGCGAAGCGTGATGTGTCTTGCGGAGGACGAGCTGATCACGGACGTGCTGGGCACCATGCTCAGCGAGGGGGTGGCCCAGTTTCCCGTGGTGAAGGAAGGGAAGCTGGTGGGGTTCCTGTCGCGTACGGACCTCATCCACAAATTACTTGAGCCGTCTGTGCACAACAGTATATGACTCTTACACTTACGATCATTAAACCAGATGCGGTGGAGGCCCGCAAGACAGGGTTGATACTGGCGAAGCTCGAGCAGGAAGGCTTCCGCATTCGGGCCGCCCGGTTTCTGCGGCTCGACGATAGCCAGGTTGGAGAGTTCTATGCCGTTCACCGGGAGAGGCCGTTCTACGAGGCGTTGAAGAGCTTCATGACCTCCGGCCCTGTCCTCGTGCTGGCCCTGGAGCGGGAAGATGCTGTAGCCTACCTGCGTGAAGTGATCGGCGCCACGGACCCGAGCGAGGCGAAGCCCGGTACCGTGCGGGCACTTTACGCGGAGGACAAGGAACGAAACGCGGTCCACGCTTCCGATTCTGCCGAGACAGCCCGTCAGGAGCTTGCCTTCTTCTTCTCCACCCGGGAGCTAATGGGGGCGGCGTAGGAAGGGCCCCGGCGCTCGCCTGTCGCGTTGACAGGATTGGCGCCCGCCGATAGCTTTCAGCCCCGTGTTGGTCATAGATTTAGGGCGTCTGGAGCAGGCGTCGGCTGAGGTCAGGGGCGAGATTGCTGGCGACGATCCCGTATGGGGCGGAGCCGGCATCGAGCTGGCCGGGCCCGTGGCGGTCCATGGGACTGCGGACGGATCCGCGACCAGAGGTGTATGGGTTCGGGGTTCGTTCCTCGGCCAGATCAGGACCCAGTGTCGAAGGTGCCTTAAGCAGCTGCAGCTCGACATCGCGGAAGACTTTCAGCTGTATTTCGATTCCAAGACGTTCGAGATCGATGAGGACGTGATGCTCTACGCCCTTGATCCGAGGGCTGAAGAGCTCGATCTGCGCGCTCCGTTGAGAGAGCATTTCCTGCTGGCCGTGCCCAGGTTCCCGGTGTGCCGGGAGGGCTGCTTGGGCCTGTGCCCGCGCTGCGGGGCGAACTGGAACGAACGTGAGTGCGACTGCGCGACAACGGAACCGGACGCGCGTTGGGGACCGCTGGAGGCGCTGAAGGGCGAGAACTGATAGACGGGGTTAGGTATCAACTATGGCTGTACCGAAGAGACGGACATCGAAGGCGCGAAAAAGAAAGCGGCGTACGCACTACAAGGCGGAGGTGTCGGCGACGCAGCCCTGCCCGCGCTGTGGGGATCCGAAGCTGCCTCACAGGGTCTGCCTTGCGTGCGGTTACTACAGGGACGCCGAAGTCATTCAAGTAGAAACCGAGTTCTAACTGTTGCAGCGCCGGGCGAGTCGTGAGGTCCCTTTCGAGCGTCTGCTCGGCAGGGACTTCGCTTTACAGCCACCCGTCGAGTCGATGGGTGGCTGATCAAGTGTGGTGACCGGCGCGATCAGGTAGCTTCGCGATGCG
>JAZGAL010000095.1:0-10989 GCA_036475815.1 Gemmatimonadota bacterium | reverse complement strand
CGGCGGGAATGCCGGGCGTGCTGCACGTGCCGATCCACGGCGAGACCCTGCAGATCAAGATCCCGGACGTCGTCATCCGGGAAACCGACCGGCTCGAGGAGATGAGCGTAATGCGCCAGCGCATTATGGAGCACATGCTCATGAGCCAGCGGGTGAGCGCGCACGTGAGCTCCATCTTCGAGATCGACTTCGAGCGCGTCGCAGAGGTCCGCGAGAAACTGAAGCCGCGCTTCGAGCAGGACGGCGTCAAGCTCACCTACCTTCCGTTCATCATAAAGGCGGTGTTGGAGGGGCTCAAGGCGTTTCCGGTGCTCAACGCATCGGTCGTCGGCCGCAAGATCGTCTATCACAACCACTACAACATCGGCATCGCCGTGGCGATGGAGGAGGGAAACGGTCTCATCGTCCCGGTCATCAAAGGCGCCGACGAGCTCAGCCTGCTCGGCATCGCACGCCGTACCTTCGATCTGGCCGAGCGAGCCCGGACACGACAGTTGGATCCCGACGACGTTCAGGGCGGCACCTTCACGATCACCAACCCCGGCGTGTTCGGTTCGCTCTTCGGCACGCCGATCATCAACCAGCCGCAGGTCGCGATACTCGGCATTGGAACGATCGAGAAACGACCGGTCGTGATCGACGACATGATCGCGATCCGCCGGCGCGCCTACTTCGGAATCTCGTTCGACCATCGCGTCGTGGATGGCGCCATGGCCGACTTCTTCATGGGGAAGGTGAAGGAGATACTGGAGAGCTTCCCGGAGGACGCATAGTGACCGTCGCTCTTCGGAGCGGCGCCCTGCTGCACTCGAGGAGGTAAGATGGCTCGAGCCTTGAGGAGTCTGTGCTATGTCACGCTGCTCGCCGTCGCCACCCACGCGACGCCGGCCGCAGCCCAGGCGCCGGAACCGGTCCCCACCCAGGGGGAGCCTGAACTCACCGTCGCCTTCATCATGCAGGGGCCGGAGCTGGTCGGGACGTCTCCCTCTCGGCTCCGCTGGTCGCCCGATGGGAAGACCCTCTACTTCGTGTGGAAGAGCCCGGACGAGGAAAGTCAGGGCCTCTATTCCGTGAAGCGGGGTGGCGGCAAGCCGGTGCGCGTGCCCGAAACGGAAGCGGAGCGTATTCGGCCGCGCTTGAGGGCCGTCTTCTCTGAAGATCGGCGTTGGGCCGCCTATGCGGACGGTGGCGACCTCTACCTGCTCGACGTTCGTTCCGGTCGCGAAAGGCTGCTGGTGTCGGTGCCGGGACGCCTGTCCTCGGTCCAGATCGCGCCCGACGCCGGCGCGGTCTTCTTCGTTCTGAACGACAACCTGCATAGGGTCGAAGTGGCTACGGGCGCGACCGCACAGCTCACCGACATTCGTCGTGGCAGCGAGCCCGAGGACAAGAAACCGCTCGAGGGGCAGAGGAAATTCCTGTTCGATGAGAACCGGGAGCTCCTGAAGGTGTTCGAGGCTGACTCCATCCGCCGCGCCCGAAGCTGGCCGCCGCCGCCCGATACGGCGAAAGTGGACACTCCCCAGGTCTTCTACGTCAAGAAAGGTGAGCGCATCAGCGGCTTCTGGGTGGCGCCCGCCGGCTCCCGGATGGCGTTCAGCCTTGGCAAGGAGGCCGGCGAAGCACGCCTGGCCTGGGTCCCGGATTACGTCACTGAGGACGGGTACACACGACAGGCGCCGAACAAGCGCATCAACGTGGGCGACGAGCAGGGGACGGCGAAGATGGGCGTCATGGACCTGGTGACCGGCGACGTCATCTGGGTCGATCCGGGCCAGGAGGACCGCGAGGTCAACCTCCAGTTCCGCGGCTGGTCCGAAGGGAGCGAACGCCTGCTCGCGGTCGGGCTCTCCGACGATATGCACGACCGTTGGACTCTCCTGGTGGATGCCGACTCGGGCCAATCGAAAGTCGTCGACCATCTCCACGACGATGCGTGGATCGGCGGTCCGGGCTGGAGCTCCGCCGGCTGGATGCCGAATGGGCACCACGTCTGGTTCATCTCGGAGGCCACGGGCTTCGCCCACCTCTACACGATCGCCGCCGGTGGCGGCGAGCCTACACCGCTGACCACGGGCCCTTGGGAGGTCCTGTCCGCTCAGCTGGCGCCTGATGAGAAGGAGTGGCACCTGGTCACCAGCGAGACCAGCCCTCACGAGCGCGGGTTCCATAGGATGAACCTCGACGGGAGTGATCGGCGTCTCGTAACTACGTCCGGGACTCTGAGCGGCGCGGGAAGGTTCTCCGCACCTGTGGCCGTCTCGCCCGACGGGAAGCGCCTCGCCGCGCTCTATGCCTGGATGAATCATCCGCCGGAGCTTTTCCTTCAAGACAATCGCAAGGGCTCCAGGCCGTCTCAGATCACGGAGTCCACGACTGCGGAATTCCGCGCCCGGGATTGGATGGTGCCCGAGATCGTCTACTTCCCCGCCGAGGACGGGACCGACGTTCCGGCTCGCCTGTACAGGCCGGATGAGCCCAGCGGCGCGGCGGTGATTTTCGTGCACGGTGCCGGCTACATGCAGAACGTTCACAGGTGGTGGAGCAGCTACTATCGCGAGTACATGTTCCATAACCTCCTCGCGCAGCGTGGGTACACCGTGCTCGATATCGATTACCGCGGCTCCGCCGGCTACGGACGTGACTGGCGCACGGCGATCTACAAGCACATGGGCGGCAACGACCTCACCGATCAGGTGGACGGTGCCAGCTACCTGGTGAGCACGCTGGGGATCGATGCCGGGCGGATAGGCCTCTACGGCGGCAGCTACGGCGGTTTCCTCACGCTCATGGCGATGTTCACCAAGCCCGCGAGCTTCGCGGCCGGCGCAGCGCTGCGGCCGGTGACCGATTGGGCCTACTACAACCATTGGTACACCTCGCACATTCTCGGGCTGCCTCAGGATGACGCCGAAGCCTACCGGATCAGCTCGCCCATCTATTTCGCCGGGGGGCTGGAGGGCGCACTGCTCATGTGCCACGGCATGATCGACCAGAACGTGCACTTCCAGGATACCGTGCGTCTGGCGGAACGCTTGATGGAGCTGGGCAAGGAGGATTGGGAGGTCGCGATCTACCCGAAGGAGAACCATGGCTTCGTCCACTCCTGGGCGTGGACCGACGAGTACCGAAGGATACTGAAACTGTTCGAGCAGAACCTGCGTGCCGGGAGTTGGGAGACCGAAACGGGAGACCGTTGAAGAAGTCCGAGCTCGACACTCCAGCACTGATCGTCGACTCCGCTGCGCTCCACCGCAACATCGAGCGGATGCAGGCGATGGCGGATGGCTTCGGCGTTCGCCTGCGCCCGCACATCAAGACGCATAAGTCGCCGGATATCGCCCGGCTCCAGGTGAAGGCGGGGGCGAAGGGCGTGACGGTCGCCAAGCTGGGCGAGGCGGAGGTGATGGCCGGCTCGGGGCTCGATGACATCCTGATCGCCAACCAGGTGGTCGGCGGCGCGAAGCTACGCAGACTGACCGAGCTGGCTGAGCGCGTTCGGCTCGCCGTGCTGGTGGACAGCGCGGACGGTGTCGCGATGCTCGAGCGCGCCTTCCGCGCAGCTGGCACGACGCTGGATGTGCTGATCGAGATCGATACCGGCAAAGCTCGCTGCGGCCTCACGGACCTGAGCGAGATCAGCGCCCTGGCGGATGCGGTCGGAGAATGCTCGAGCCTGCGCCTGCGGGGCGTCGAGACTCACGAGGGGCACGTGCCGGCCGGGGCCGCCGGCGCGGGGGAGATGGAGGAGCGCGCCATCGCCGCCGGGCGGCGCGTTGTCGAAGTGGCGGAGACGTTGCGCAGCCGCGGTCACGCTGTAGAGGAGATCAGCGTCGGCTCGACGCCTGCCGCTCCCTGGACCGCTTCGGTGGCTGGCGTCACCGAGATGCGTCCCGGCACATACGTCTTCAACGATGTGAACCAGATGGCCATCGGCCAGGCCACAGCGGACGACTGCGCGCTCAGCGTGCTGGCGATGGTCATCAGCCGGCCGGCACCCGGGCGGGCCGTCCTCGATGCGGGCAGCAAGTCGCTCTTCGCGGAGGCGGCGCGCCGTGGCTTCGCGCTTGGGGACTACGACGGGTTCGGCTACGTTCGGCAGGCGCCGGCGGCCCGGATCACGAGCCTCAGCGAGGAGCACGGCGTGGTGGAACTGCCGCCGGACGTCTCCTTCCCGGCCATCGGCGCGACGGTGGAGATCATCCCGAACCACGTCTGTCCGGCGGTCAACCTGCACGAAGAGCTCTACGTCGTGGACGGCGACGAGGTGCTCGAAGCCTGGCCAGTCGCCGCTCGCGGCAAGATCAGATAAGGGCTTTCCCTAATCCTCGGGCGGCGGCCCACCAACCACACGCTTGACGGACTCGCCGGCCGGGATGGTGGCACCGCTCTCGACACCGTTGATCAGCTCCAGCGTCGCGATGGGCACGCTCGACGGGTAGCGCTCGGCGAACTGCTCCAGCGTCATGGCGCGGTCCAGTCGCACCACCTCTATACGAGCGGGCTGCACGCTCAGCGCCGCGGGGTCGGTCAACCGGTCGAAGCTGTTGAAGGTCCGGCGGAAGGCGGCGTCGTAACCGCTACGTTTGCCCGGTGTGGTGTAGCCGAGAGTCTGGTAGATGAGGTCGTTGTAGGCCAGAAAGACGACCAGCCCGCGTATCTCGGCCCCGTTGCTCGTGGTCGCCGCAAAGGAGGCCCAGACCGCCGGCAGGCCGTTCACCGGATCGCGCTGGGTCGAGCCGGGTGTAATGCCCGACTGCCCGAGGAAGCTCTGGGCGGCCGAGTCGATGGAGGCGCCCTGCCCGAGGCTGAGCTGTATGACAGCGTCTTTGTCGGGGCTCAGCGCGAACACCGCCTGGTTCGTGTTCTGCGTCTGCCAGCCTGCCGGAAACTCCATCTGGAACGCGAGCTCGGGGTGCAGGAAGAGCGCGCCTCGGAAGAACCCCTGTCTCGCGTTCTCGCCGAAGACCAGACCGTCGATCATCTCCATGTAGCGCTCACGTCCCACCACTCCGTCGAACGATCCGCCGGCCTCGGCCAGCGCCTGCTCCATCTTCTCGCGTCGGTCAGCCGGGGCCGGATGCGTGGAGAGCCAGGTGGGGAGGCTGCGACCACCGGAAGCCTGGGTGACGCGGTCGAGCATGTCGAACACATCGACCATCTCGGTCGGATCGTAGCCGGCGCGCCGCATGTAGCGGAATCCCAGCTCGTCCGACTGGCTCTCGTCATCGCGGCCGAACTTCAGGAACAGCAGGCCGAGACTCTGACCGGCCAGGTCGGCGTAAGGCGTGAACTCGGGCACGAAGACGGCGCCGGCCACCAGGCCCAGCTGGGCCACCTGTGCGCGGCTCAGCTGCTCGGCCGAATGCCGCGCCGTGACGTGCCCGATCTCGTGACCCAGCACAGCCGCCAGCTCCGCCTCCGAGTTGAAGTAGCCCAGGATACCGCGTGTCACGAAGATGAAGCCGCCGGGAAGGGCGAAGGCGTTCACCAGATCGTCGTCCACCACCTTGAAGCTCCACGGCAGGTCGGGTTTCTCCGAGTGGGCGGCCAGGTCCATGCCGATCTCGCTGACGTATTCCTGCAGATCGGAGTCGTCGTAGAGCCCCATGGTGGCTTCCACCTGCTCGGATACCTGGCGTCCCATCTTGATTTCCTGGCTCTCGCTCATGAGGATCAACTGCCGCTCGCCCGTGGCCGGGTTGACCGGGCAACCGACGAGGGTCATGGAGAGCAAGGGGACGGACGCGAATGCCAGAAGTCGTTTGTGCAAGGGTATCATTGTGCCTCCGTCTGTTTCAGCAATGCCACCTGACGGCTGCCCTCGTAGGTGATGGGCATCTTCATCTGCATGCTGCGGACTTCCAGCTCGCCTTTCGCCTTTATGCTCGCGCTGGAAGCCAACATCACGCCGCGTTCTGGATCCCAAATGTAACGGGTGGTCGATCTTCCCGTATAGGTGAACTCGACCTCGCCCGGCGCACCGGCCGGCGTTCCGTGCGCCGTCGCCGTGGTGATTCCCTCCGACACGATGATGCGCGCCGCCTGTCCGTTCCAGGTCGTGTCGCCGGCGAAAGAGGCCGTACCGTCGTACGAAGCTTGCATGGACATGGCGGCTTGGGTGCTGAAAGAGGTGCGGTGCGGCCAGGCGTCCGCCTCGCTCTCGCCTCCGGGCGGCAGCGGCGCCAGCAGCTCGGTGAAAAGCGCCGACGGATCGGTTACCGCGCTGAGCTCTTTCGAGATGTCTGGGCCCGCCGTCACCTTGATGCTGCCTGTCCGCGAAAGGGTGCCCCTGAACGGCCTGCCGATGAGTTCTCCCCCCTCAGTGTGCCGGGCGGGAAAGTCACCGCCGGCCCACAACTGCAGGGCTTCAAAGGTCACGGAGACTTCCCGGCCCTCTGCGTCCCCCTTGCCGATCTCGATCGCTACCGTAGCCTGGGTGGAGTCGGTAGAGCGCTGCTCACCCACCGGCGTGTCGATCAGGAGCTGTCCGTGATCGGTGATGTGGTACAGGAGCGGTCCCTCGGTAGGCCGGAACTCGTAGATCGCGCCGGCGCCGGCGCAACCGGCCAGGAACAAGGGGACCAGCTTGAGCAACGGGTGACACGGCATGGTCGACCTCCTCGGTCTGGAGACGTGCTCAACACCTTGAGGCGGCGGGAGGTGGGGCTTAGGTTCATGGCGGCGCCACCTCGTGCTCTGTGCCCCGTTATCGCTGAAACCTCGGCATGGCCTAGCCGCGTCTATAATATTGGGAGGCGGTGCCGGGCGCGATTCGGGCAGGTCTAACCGGGGCGGTGCGGAATTGAAAGTCGGCATGCAGGAAGGCGAGAAGAAGTACAAGGAAGGCATAGCGTACGGGCTCTGGGCGGGCTGGCTGTTCGGTTTCGCGGGTCTCCACAGGCTCTATCTGGGCAAGTACGGCACCGGTTTCCTCTGGCTCTTCACCTGGGGTTTGGCCGGCATTGGGCAACTCTACGATCTCATCACCATGCGGCGCCAGGTCGAGGAGGCGAACCTGCTGGAGGAGGCCCGGGCGATACGCGACGCGCGGCAACGTGAGCCGGAGCACACGCCGCAGCAGCTACTGCTCAACGCCGCCATGAAAGAAGGCGGCCAGCTGACGGTCACTCAGGCGGCCATGATCACAGGCTACTCGTTCCAGGAGGCGGAGCAGCTTCTGCGTGAGATGGTGTCCAGCGGCTACGTGGACATCGGGAATGAGCCGGAGAGCGGCGTGATCGTGTACTATTTCCCCGAGCTCAAGGCGAGTCGCCGCCTGAGATCCGACCTCGACCCGCTGTGAAAAAGCCGGACTATAACCCGCCGTTCTACGTCTAGTTGCGTTTGCCCAGCACCGCGCTGAGCTCCACAGTCTCGCCGTCGCGCCGCACCTTGATCGCCACCGTGTCGCCCGGGGCGTGCTCCCGGAGCGCGTAGGTGTAGTCGTAGATGTTCAGAACGTCCTTGCCGCCGAACTCGATGACCACGTCGCCGCCCCGGAGTCCCGCTTTCTCTGCCGGGCTGCCCGCCCGAACGCCGGAGAGACGCAGGCCGCCACCCTCCACTTCGCCGAAGTCGGGGATGGTGCCGAGGTAGGGACCGTATCCGCCGCCGCCACTCGCCACAGGCCGCTCTTGCTTGACCAGCGTGAGCTCGCCCGGCCAGTCACCCAGCTCCTGGATGAGATCGATCGCGAACATGCTGACCTCCGCCATTCCTTCGGCGTTGATGAGATCCCAATCGTCCTCCGGCCGGTGATACTGCGAGTGGGTGCCGGTGAACAGGTGGAGTACCGGGATCTCCCGCGCGTAGAAAGACGTCTGGTCGCTGGGCCCGTAGCCGTCGCCGATGTGGGATAGCTCCAGCGGGCTGTCGGCATCCAGGGAGTCGAGCAGCGCCGGGAACTCCACCGCCGTCGCCGTCCCGAAGACCTGCATCTTCCCGTCCTTCAAGCGGCCGACCATGTCGAAGTTCACCATGGCCGCCACGTTCTCCAGAGGGAAGGGCGGGTGGCTGACGAAGTACTCGGAGCCCAAGAGCCCCATCTCCTCGGCCGAGAAGGCCACGAAGACCAGGCTGCGCGCCAGCCGCTGGTCGGCGTCGGCGGCGAAGTACTTGGCGAGCCCCAGCAGCACGGCCGTGCCCGACGCGTTGTCGTCGGCGCCGTTGTGAGGTTCTTCAACGTCGGGCGCCAGCGAGCCCGGTCCGCCCATCCCCAGATGGTCGTAGTGCGCGCCGACCACGATCACCTCGGCCGCCAGATCCGGGTCACGCCCCGGCAGCTTGCCCACGACGTTGTAGGTCGTCACACGCAGCGGCTCGACCTTCGCCTCGAGCGTGATCTTCAAGTCCTCGTCGTCCAGCCAATCGCTCAGCTCATCGCTCTCGATGATCTGGATGGCCGGGATACCCACCGAGTGCGGCGGATCACCCGGCTGCGGCACCTTGATCCGCGAGACCGTGATCAGAGCGGCTTCCGCGCCCTGGTCACGCGCGGTCGTCGCCTTGCGGCGGGGCGACGGGTCGATGCCCGCAGCGTGAGGATCGAAGTCGTCGGGAGTTCCGCTCTTCAAGACGACGATGAACGATGCGTCGCCCTGCGGGGCCTCCTCATAGGCATCGGCGTTCAGCCCGTAGCCGGCGCGAAACGCAGGCCCGCTGACGGAGCCGGCGCCGGAGTAGTTGAACGGCAGCCACTCCTCGTACAGCTTCAGGACCCGCGTGCCGCGCGACGACTCGAGCACCAGCCGGCTGTCGGGCCCGATGGCGACGGTTGTGGTGATCTCGAACGGCTGCAGGTAGCCGTCGCGGCCTAGCGGCTCGAGACCGTAGGCCTCGAAGCCCCGGGCGATGTACGCTGCGGCGCTGTCGGCGCCCGGCTCGCCCGCCTCCCGGCCGGCGAGGGCGTCGCTGGCCAGGTAGCGGACGTGGGCCAGCAGCGAATCGGGCTCGATGGATTGGGCCGGCGCCAGCGAGGGCGCGGCAAAGACACACATCGCCACCAGCGCCGGCAGCCGCGGTACCGGATGGCGGAAAGGTCTTACGCGGTTGCGCGGAGCACGCGCAACTGTATGGATTGTGCTTGTCATGGCAGGCGGGAAGCTACACGGGAAGGCATCCGAATTCAACGCAGGCGCGGCCGACCTGGTCGAAGGCGGCCGGCTCTACGTCAGGGAACTGGGCGCGGGCTCGCCGGTTGTCGTGCTGCACGGCGGCCCGGGAGCTCAGCACGATTACCTGGTGCCGGCTTTCGGCTGCCTCGCCGATGAATTCCATCTGTACTTCTACGATCAGCGGGGTGGCGGCCGCTCGCGGGTCCGGCATCCACACGGGGTCGGCTGGCGCGACCACGTGGCCGATCTGGAGAGCCTGCGCCGGGCGTGGCGGATCGAGCGTCTGGCTATGGTCGGCTATTCGTGGGGTGGCCTGCTGGCCTTGCTGTACGCCAGCGAGTACCCCGAGAACGTATCTGCCCTTGCGCTCGTGGCGCCGGCAGCCGGGTGGGGCGATCATCAGCGCCGCTTCAGGGCCGAGTTCGCCCGGCGTTCGCAGGCGGAAGCGGTGAAGCGAATGCGCGCGGAGCTGGAGGCGTCCGGGCTCGAGCGGAAGGATCCGTCCCGGTACAGGCGGCGGCTTTTCGAGCTCAGCGTGGCTGGGTACTTCCGCGATCCCCGTGACGCCGATGATGCGGCGCCCTTCGTGGTGCAGTTGCAGGCGCAGCAGGCGACCTGGGCCAGCCTGAAGGGGCACGGACCGGAACTGCGGCGCAGGCTGCAGGTGTTGCACGTACCGACGCTCGTCCTGCACGGGCGCCACGACCCCATCCCGCTGGAATGGGCGGAGGAGCTGGCGGGCGTCATGCCCGACGCCCGACTGGTGGTGCTCGAGAACAGCGGGCACGTCCCCTACGTGGAGGAAGCGGAGCGCACGTTCGACGAGATCCGCCGCTTCCTCCGGGAGCAGACAGATCGATGAGTCGCCAATATCGCATAGAGGACGCGGAGCTGATCGCGGCCGAGCTGCAGGGCTCCGACCGCGTGCCGCCCACGCCACGCCCCGCGGCGGGGGTGATCCTGGCTCGCGACACCGCGTCGGGTCCTGAAGTGTTGCTCGTTAGACGCCGGTCCGACGCCGGCTTCGCCGCAGGGGCCTACGTATTCCCCGGTGGCACTTTGGACGAGGAGGACAGCGATCCGGGCTGGCGGGATCTTCTGGTCGCGCCGCCGACCGAAGCCATAGCCGGCGCCGCGGATCCGGACGGGCCCCCGGGGCTGACCTACGTGGTCGCGGCCCTGAGAGAGATGTTCGAGGAGACCGGCGTGCTGCTGGCCTCCGGCCCGCTGCCGGATCGGGAGAAGCTTGCGGCGGAGCGGGAGGCGTTAGTCGCCGGTCGCCGGCGCTTCCTGGACATCGTGAAGGACTGGAAGATCAGTCTTGCAAGCGATCGTGTGGTTCTGTGCGCGCGCTGGATCACACCGGAGGCCTTGTCGCGCCGCTACGATGCTCGGTTCTTCCTGGAGGAATCTCCGCCGGGCGTGGAGATCGCTCCGGAGACCGGCGAGCTGGTCGAGCACCTGTGGGTGGCGCCGGGCGAAGCGCTGGAGCGCTATTTCGCCAACCGCTTCCGCATGCTCTTCCCGACCGCGAAGACGCTGAGCTGGCTCGAGGAAGGCCGGAGCGTGGCGGAGTGGCGCGAGCGTTTCCTCCATTCGGACGTGAAGGCGACCCTGCCCCGGCTGCGCTGGTCAAACGGAGAGGTCATATCCGTCATCCCGGGCGAGCCGCGTTACGACGAGCGGGAAGGCGATGGCTGAACCGGGCGGCTGCCCCTGGGTGAAGATCCTGGTCGCGGATAACCCGGGGCCCCTGACCCTCGACGGCACCCGCACCTACGTGCTCGGGGGCGAGCCGTGCGTGGTGGTCGACCCGGGCCCCGACCTCGGGGATCACCTCGACGCGGTGGAGGTCGCGTTGGGCGCCGCCGAG
>JAZGAL010000094.1:0-2630 GCA_036475815.1 Gemmatimonadota bacterium | reverse complement strand
TCACTGAAGAGCGTCTGGCCGCACCAGCGCACAGATTTCAGTTGATTCCCCACAGGCCGACCGATCGGCCTTGAAGTCTGTAACCGGCTGGTTTTCAGCCACTTGTGGCACATCGGCGATACCTGGTGGTAACCCCTTAGGACCGTATTGGCAGTGCGACGGCCTGAAGGTGTCGGGGGAGGCCACCGAGCTGCGAGCCGGAGCATTGCCGATACGGGTTTGTTGTACGAAGCCGGACCACCGAGTGGCGAGGAGATTGCGCTATGGGGATGGAATGCTGGCAGGGACCTCCGAAAGGGGGTGGAGAGCCGACGGCGAGGCGATTTTGGGGAGGTTTCGAAGGACTCGCAAGCAAGGCGGGAGTGGCAAACGGACTATGACAGAGGGATCGATCCGGCCTAAACCGGCGTGCGGAGACAGCACGGCCAAGCACCGGGAAACGGCGCGAAGAATCGTTGTTCGGTAGGAGTAAAGCTTGGTGTCGTTCATGAGGAGTCGAAGGGCGCGAAGGCCGGCAGGTCGAGCTGACGGATGAGCAACTCGGCGGCCGAGAACCATTGGACGATACGCAGCCACCCGGAGTGGCAGCGAGGGCAACGTCGTTCGACGGCCCGTTGCTGTTCGTCGCTGAGCAGGGTGGGATCGGGAGTCGAGGCGGCGGCGAGGAGTTGGCGAGAGAGGGTCAGAGCGGCCGAGCGATTCCGATGGGCGAGCAGGCCGAAGTAGCGGATGCGGATGAAGCCTTTGGGCAGTACATGCAGCAGGAAGCGGCGCAGGAACTCGACCGCGTCCAAAGCAACGACCTTGCGGCGGTTGCCCTGACGTGAGTCGCGACAGCGGAAGTGGACATGATCGTTCTGGCTCGAGACCAGGCGACCGTTCGAGATCGCCGAGCGATAGGTATAGCGGGCCAGATACTTGAGCACGTGCTCGGGGCGCCGCAAGGGCTTGTTGACCCAGACGACCCAGTCGATGCGGCGCAGCTCAGCGAGGAAGGTCGCGAAGTGAGTCGGGTCGGCGAGTTCCCCCAAGCGCCCCGGAAAGCGCAGTTCCCCTTGCGCGAACGCCTGCTTCAGCAGAGCCAGCAGTTTGCCGCGGAACTTGACGCGCAAGACCGCGACCGGCAGAAAGAACTTCTTGGGGGACCGCATCCAGCTCTTGCCGTCGGAAGACAAACCGCCGGCCGGCGCCAGGCAGTGGATATGCGGGTGGTAACCGAGCGTCTGGTTCCAGGTGTGCAGCACGGCCAGCAGGCCGATACGGGCGCCGAGCAGACGCGGGTTCGCTGCCACCTCCAGCAGAGTCTCGGCGGCGGCCCGGAACAACAGCCGGTAGAAGACGCGCTGATTCGCCAACGCCACGGGATGCAGTTGTCCCACGACGGTGAAGACGATGTGGCAGTAGGCGACGGGCAGCAGCTCCTCGGCGCGCGCCGAGAGCCAGCGGTCGCGAGCCGTGGACTGACACTTCGGACAGTGCCGGTTGCGGCAGGAGTTGAACTGAATCGAGCGGTGCGTACACGAGCTGCAGCTCTCCAGGTGACCGCCCAGGGCGGCGGTCCGACAGGCGCCGATGTCGCGCAGAGCTTGGCGTTGTTCGGTTCCGACTCGCTGTCCCCACTTCTCGAGCAACGCCTCTTTGTGTTCGCGAACGACAGCGGCCAGTTCAAGCCGCTGGTTGCTCACCTCCGACGGCCATCCCCGTCGTCTGTGAGAACCTCACGGATCACCAGATCCTCTAGCGGACTGGCGGTGCTTTCGAGTCTCTGATCGGAGACGTGCAGGTAGCGAGCCGTGGTTCTCAGACTGGCGTGCCCGAGCAGGACTTGGATCGTGCGCAGATCCGTTCCCGCCTCCAGCAGGTGGGTCGCGAACGAGTGTCGCAACACGTGCGGGCTGACCGCTTTCCTCAAACCGGCTTTGTGGGCCAACTTGCGACAGGCTTGCTGCACCCCCGAGGGCCGTAACTCGGCGCCGGGCTTGCGGCCGGGGAACAACAACTCCTGCGGGTGATAGCGGCGCCAATAGATCCGCAGCAATGCCAGAAGCTTGGGCGAGAGCATCACCTGCCGCGCCTTCTGCCCTTTGCCGCAGCGGACTTGAATGACCATCCGGCGGCTGTCAATGTCTTCGCTCGACAGTGCCAAGACTTCGGCTAAACGTAAGCCCGTGCCGTACAGTGTCGCCAGCAGGGTGCGGTGCTTGAGGTTCACAGTGGCGTCGAGTAACGCCGTGACTTCGGTGCGACTCAGAACCGTCGGCGGCTTGCTCGGCACCTTCGGACAAGCGATCTGTTCGACCACCCACCTCCGGCGCAGGGTCTGCGTATAGAAAAACTTCAGTGCCGCACTGCGCACCCGAAACGTGATCCAACTCAGCTTCTTGTCTTCGATCAGATGCAGTTGATACTGGCGGATGTGCTCGCTACCGAGTCGCTCCGGCGACTGCTCAAAGTACCGTGCGAAATCCGCAACGGCCGCGGTGTAGGAACGGATCGTCTGCTTGGAGTAGTTCCGCAGCCGCAGATCCTCGATCATCCTCTGGCGTAGTCTGGTCATGAACGACCTCCCTTCAGTCGTTCATTGTTCCTCGACTACACCCTCCCACGGGGCCTCCCCCGCCGCGCCAGCG
>JAZGAL010000093.1:0-21829 GCA_036475815.1 Gemmatimonadota bacterium | reverse complement strand
CATGTCGAACCAGGGACTGAGCGTGGAAGAGGCCGAGGCTCTGCTCGCGTACTTGGCGGCGAAGGACGCCGAATAGGGCGCGCCGGGCGAGGGAAACGTAGGTCACATTCCGTATAGGTTGTGGGGGCGCTCCGGCTCGCGGCGGGTGACTGCTGCGGGCTGGGCGCTCTTTCTATGTAGGGGCAGCCGCGAGGGGTTGCGGATCTGATATTCGCATATTAATATGCGAAACACTTATTCCAGCACCATTTCGACACCTTGAGCGGCTCAAGACGCCCTTGATCTCTAAGACCAATCAGTACGCGATCAGAGCCGTACTGTACCTGGCCCAGGAGGCCGCGGATCACCCTGTCCGGGCCAGCCAGGTGGCGGACGGACTCGGCCTACCGGCCAACTATCTGTCGAAAATCCTCCACGCTCTGGCACGGGCCGGTGTTCTCGCGTCGGAGCGTGGTCCGCACGGCGGGTTCCGGCTGGCCCGGGCTCCGGAGCAGCTGTCGCTGGCGCAAGTGATGGCGCCGTTCGATTCGGTGGTTCAGCAGCGCACGTGCCTGCTGGGCCGGGCGGAGTGCTCTGACGATAAGCCCTGCCGGCTGCACGATCGCTGGAAGGCGGCCTCGGATCCGGTGATAGGATTTTTCAATCACACCATGGTCGCGGACCTAATCGGGATCATGGATCCGTGTGGGTGAGGGATGATCTTGAGCGAGTAGTGAGAAGCGAGTTCGTACAACACAGCATCAACCCAAAAGGGGGTCAGACAGACCGATGAAAGCGAAAGGGAGTATCTGGGGATTGGCGGCCCTGGCGACCATTGCCCTGGTGGTCGCCGGGCCGCAGTCGTGCGCGCGTGGCCCAGCGGGCACATCAGTGGGCGACCTGGCGCGCGAGCGGGGCCTGAGCGAGGCCGACATCACGGCGGCACTCAAGACTTATGTGCCGACCGGGCGGATGGATGACTACGTGATGTTCGCGTCCGGTGGCCATTCCGGCCAGGTCTTCGTGATCGGTTTACCGTCGATGCGCCTGCTGAAGTCGATTGCGGTGTTCACGCCCGAGCCCTGGCAGGGCTGGGGCTACGGCGCCCAGGGCACGATGGAGACGATCGAGAGCGGCAACATCAAGGGCAGGGAAGTCCTTTGGGGTGACACGCACCACCCGGCGATCTCTGAGACCGATGGGGAATACGACGGCGAGTTCCTGTTCATCGACGACAAGGCGAACGCGCGGGTCGCCGTCATCTCACTTCGAGATTTCGAGACGAAGCAGATCGTCACGAACCCGCTCATGGGTGCTGATCACGGCGCTACGTTCGTGACGCCGAACACGGAGTACGTGATCGAGTCGAGCCAGTACTCCGTGCCGCTCGATGGCAGCTACGCACCCATCAGCGAGTACGAGGCCGTCTATCGCGGTGCGGTCACCTTCTGGAAGTTCGACCGTGAGGCGGGTCGCATCGACCCGGCGCGGACATTCAGTATGGAGTTGCCGCCCTATTGGCAGGACCTGGCCGACGCGGGCAAGGGCCCGTCGCATGGCTGGGTCTTCCTCGGTTCGTTCAACACCGAGATGGCGACCGGCGACGACCTCCCGTTCGAGGTAGGCGCCTCGGCCGACGACATGGACTACCTGCACGTGATCAACTGGCAGAGGGCCGAGGAGGTCTTCGAGGCTGGCGGATCCGTGCGGATCCAGGGGATGAACGTGATCCCGCTGGATGTCTCAATCGCCGAGCGGCTTCTCTACCTGGTTCCCGAGCCGAAGAGCCCGCACGGCGCCGATGTGACGCCTGACGGCCGCTTCATCGTCACGGCGGGCAAGCTCGACCCGCACGTGTCGGTCTACTCGTTCAAGAAGATTCAGGATGCGATCGCCAACGAGACCTACTCGGGCGTCGATCCGTTCGGAGTGCCGATCCTCGACTTCGACGCCGTGCTCGAGGCGCAGGTGGAACTCGGCCTCGGGCCGCTGCACACGCAGTTCGACGGCCGGGGTGGCGCCTACACGTCGCTGTTCATCGAGTCTGCGGTCGCGCACTGGAGCCTCGAGGACTGGACGCTGAAGGAGAAGATCGGCGTACACTACAACATCGGCCACCTGGCGGCGGCGGAGGGCGACACCCGTTCGCCAGACGGCAACTACCTGGTGGCGCTCAACAAGTGGTCCATCGACCGCTTCCTGCCGGTGGGTCCGCTGCTCCCGCAGAACTTCCAGCTCATCGACATCACGGGCGACCCGATGCAGCTGTTGTACGACATGCCCATCGGTGTGGGCGAGCCGCACTACGCTCAGATCATCAAAGCGGACAAGCTCGATCCCTGGCTGGTCTATCCGGTGGTTGGGTTCGACCCGCACACCATGGAACCCCATCCCAACGCGGTCCTCTCCGGCGAAGAGCGGATCGAGCGTAGTGGCAACACGGTGGACGTCTACATGACGGCGATCCGCAGCCATTTCAAGCCGCAGCATATCAGCGTGAAGCGCGGCGACCGCGTGAGAATCCACCTCACCAGCCTCGAGCGTACGCGCGATGCGACCCACGGCTTCGCCATCAATAAGTACAACATCAATGTCAGCCTCGAGCCGGGCGAGTCGGTTACAATCGAGTTCGTGGCCGACAAGGCCGGCGTCTATCCGTTCTACTGCACCGAGTTCTGCTCCGCGCTGCACCTGGAGATGGCGGGCTACTTGTTCGTGGAGCCGTAAGCGACCAGAGGAGATCAGCGATGCGTAAGCTAGTACTTCCTGTCGTTGCTCTCTTGCTGTTGAGTGGGCGCGCCCTTGCGGGCGTGCCCGCCCAGCAACAGGAGGATGCGAAGGCGAAGGCCGAGAACTGGATCATGCAGGCCGACAGCACCAAGGCGCTGGTGGCGGGCGTGCTCTCGGCCGCGATCGAGGCGGGCGCCGAAGAACACGCCGTGGCCAGGGACCACGTGGTCGATGCGCAGCACTGGATGGACGAAGCGGAGAAGCCGTTGACGGCGGCCAAGGAGGCCTATGCGGCCGAGGACTACACGAAGGCCGGAAACATGGGCAACATGGCCTGGCAGTATTACGTGAAGGCGGGTAGCGCCGCCGTTCGGGCCAGCAAGATGGTCAGCGGGGGGACGTAACGATGGGGCCAGCCGATC
Organism: Gemmatimonadota bacterium; assembly: GCA_036475815.1. GTDB lineage: Bacteria > Gemmatimonadota > Gemmatimonadetes > Palauibacterales > KS3-K002 > JBDHGH01. Next base: position 18,698 of record JAZGAL010000093.1, on the reverse strand, counting down.
TGTTTCGAGGGGAGCTGTCGCGCGAGTCGCGTATCCTGGTGATCGTGGCGGCGCTCCTCCTCATTCCGGCGGCGTTCTTGCCCGTGTGGAAGATCACCCTGGTGGCCCCGCAGTACCCGAACGGGCTGTCGCTGATAATCTATCCGGGCAAGGTCGCAGGTGAGATCCAGGAAGTGAACGTGTTGAACCACTACATCGGAATGAAGGAAATCTCGCAGGACGAGTTTCCGGAGTTTCGCTTCATCCCGTTCCTGATTCTACGCTTCCTGGCTCTCGCGGTGCTGGCGGCTCTGGTTGCGCGGATGGAAATCGGGGCGCTGGGGTGGATAGACTTCATCATATTCGGGATCGTAATGCTCGTCGATTTCCAGCACTGGCTGTATGAATACGGGCACAACCTTTCGCCGAGCGCGCCCATCACTATGGCGCCGTTCACGCCGAAATTCATAGGCACCACCCAGGTGGCCAACTTCACGGTAGAGAGCTGGCCGGCGATCGGCGCCATCCTGATGGGTATCGCCGGGGCGCTGGGCCCCGTGGCTGTGTTGCTGGAGTGGCGGAAGCGCCGCAAAGAAGAAACGGCGTAGAGTACTATAGACAGATGTTCTGGACGGCTCTTCTCATCATCACACAGACGCTGCAGGTGGGACCGGCAGGGCGGTATCCGACCATCGGCGCTGCCCTCGCCGACGCGCGCCCCGGTGACACGATTCGTGTCGCCGCCGGGCATTACCGCGAGAGGCTGGTCATCGATGTGCCGGTCGTCATCCTCGGTGAGGGCCGTCCCATCATCGACGCGGAAGGCGAGGGCACGGTCGTCGAGATGATCGCGCCGAGTGTGATCTCGGGCTTCGAGATCCGCGGCTCTGGCAGGATCCTGGATCGGGAAGACGCCGGCATCCTGGTTGCGGCGGACTCGTGCGAGATCAGCGACAACGTGCTCGAGGACGTGTTGTTCGGCATCTACCTGAAGGGCAGCCACGGCACCCGCGTCCTCAACAATAGCGTTGCGGGAAAAGACAGGCCGTTGGGCATGCGCGGGGACGGAATCCGCCTCTGGAACAGCAACGACGCGCTGGTCGAAAGAAATGTCGTGCGTCGTACGCGTGATGTGGTCGTCTACTTCAGTCACGGCTTACAGTTCCGTGACAACCTGGTGACGGACGGCCGTTACGGGCTGCACTACATGTATAGCAGTAACAACCAGTTCGATCGCAACGAGTTCGTGCGCAACGATGTCGCCGCGTTCATCATGTACTCGTCGGACATCGCGCTGCGCAACAACGTCTTTGCGCAGGCGAGCGGGCAGAGCGGCTTCGGGATCGGGCTGAAGGACGCGGACCGGATCGAGGTCACGGGCAACCTGATCGTGCAGAACAAGGTGGGGCTGTACTTCGATAATTCACCCAGCTCCACTGACGCGGAGAACCATATTCGCGATAACGTGATCGCGTTCAACGACGTGGGCGTGAACCTGATGCCGTCGGTTCGCGAGAACAAGTTTCTCGAGAACACCTTCGTCGCCAACATACGCGACGTCACGGTGTCCGGGGGCGGTACGGCTCTGGCGAACCGCTGGGCCGGCAATCGCTGGGATGACGCCGCCGCCTGGGACGCGGACGGCGACGGCCGACTGGATTTGCCCTACCGCATCGACAGGCTCTCCGACGACCTGTTCGCCCGCTATCCCGAGCTGAGGTTGTACGAGCTGAGCCCGGCGGCTCTTGCGCTGGATGCGCTGGCCCGCTTCTTCCCATTGCTCCAGCCGCAGCCGATCGTAATCGATTCGACACCGCGGCTGGTGCCCCGACGACTGGAGATGTCGGAGGTTGGCTTGAGCGAGGCCGCCGCTCCGGGGCCGGCGCGGTCGCGACGCGCCACGTTCGCCGCCCTCATCTGGCTGGGGCTGGCGGGGATCTCACTGTGGGGAATGCGGAAATGGCCGCTATGATCCAGGCCCGCGGCCTCAGCAAGCGGTTCGGATCTCGAACCGTTCTCAGCGACCTCAACTTCAGCGTGGAGCGCGGTCAGCGACTCGCCCTGCTGGGGCTGAACGGTGCGGGGAAGACCACCTTATTGCGCTGTGTGATGGGAGTGTTGTCTTTCGAGGGCTCGATCGAAGTGGATGGCGTCGATGTGGCTTCCGCCGGGAAACAGGCGCGCAGTCACATCGGCTACGTGCCGCAGCGGCCTCCGCTTTTCCAGATGACGCTCGCCACTATGGTCGAGTTCTTCTCGACCCTGCGCGGGATCCCATCCGCAGCGATCGCCGAGCGTCTGGAGGCGCTGGGATTGCCGCTCGCGGAGACCGGAGAACAGGATTTGCGCGAACTGTCCGGCGGCATGCTGCAGAAGGTGCTGCTGGCCGTGGCGCTGGCCGGCGATCCCCCGGTGCTGCTGCTGGACGAACCGACGGCCAGCCTCGATCCCCGTGCCCGCGGCGAGTTCATGCGGGCGCTGAGGGAAGTGAGCCCGGAGACGACGGTTCTCCTGGCATCCCACCGTTTGGACGAGGTGGAGATGGTCGCGGATCGTATCTGGATACTCCACGACGGGGTGCGGGTCTTCGACGGCACTCTCGACGATCTTCGCGCCAAAGCCGGCGCCGACAGGTGGCTCTGGGTACGAACACACGAGCAACAGCGCGACGTCGTGCGCGATCAGTTCGTGCGCAAGGCTGGAGAACACGCGGTGGTCGCCAACGGAACGCAGGTGGCGGTTCAGCTTTCGGCCGCTGGACGTGCGGAAGCGCTCGCCCAGCTTCAGCGCTCGGGCGTTCCGATCGAGGACTTCTGGGTCGTCGGACCCTCGCTGGAGGAGATCGTACAGGGCTTCTTCACCGGGGAGGACTCATGATTCGCGCGTCGGTGGTATGGGGCCTGGTGCGGCGCGAGCTGGGAGAATCGCTGAGATCACGCTGGTTCGTGCTCTACTCGGGGATCTTCCTGGTAGGAGCCCTCGCGCTGACCATGTTCGGGCTCAGCAGTTCGGAGATTTACGGCTATCGCGGCTTTGCCAAGGTGATGGCGGGACTCGTTCACCTGGCGCTGCTGTTCGTTCCTCTCATGGCGCTCTTTCCGGCGACGGCGGCCATCGCCGGCGAGCGCGAGATCGGGAGCCTCGAGTACCTGGTCAGCCAGCCGATCTCCTTCAGCGAGCTCTTCTGGGGCAAGTGGCTGGGTGTGAGCCTCGCCGTCTGGCTCTCGCTGCTGCTGGGATTCGGGCTCGCGGGTGCCGTCGCCGTCTTCAACGGCACGCCCTGGCAATTGATCGCCACGCTGCTCGCTCTGACCCTGCTTCTCGCGGAAGCCTTCGTCGCGATCGGCCTCCTCTGTTCCATCCTCGCCAGGACCCGTGCGCGTGCCACCAGCGCGGGGCTAGTGGTCTGGATCGTCACCATCGGCCTGGGCACGCTCGGCATCATGGGGGCCATGCTCCGCTGGGGGCTGCCGCGTTTTGTGCTCACCTTCTGGGCCTTCGCGAACCCGGTGGAGGCTTTCCGCCTCGGCGTGATCGCCAGCCTCGACAGCGATGGGAGCCTGTTGGGCCCCGTCGGTAGCGCCTGGATGAGCTCGCTGGGCGCCGGTGGTGTCATCACGCTCTGTCTGGTTTTCCTGGTCCTTTGGACGCTGGTGCCGACTGCCCTCGCCTGGTGGCAGTTCCGCCGCCCGCAGGCGTGGTCGGCCGTTTAGTACTCTGCCTCGGTAGTAACGATGCGTACGGTGCGCAGTGCCGTGCCCTCCCTTCGCGGTAAGATATCAGCTCGAGGCTCAGGCCGTGCCCTCACAGCGGTCCTTACTGTTGACCGCAAAGACGGGTTTTTCTATGATGTCGGAAACGGAACACACGAATACGATGTCGTGTTACGAACAGACCGGCAGACACGCATGATGGAGAGAACAGCGACTAGAGCGGAGTCGTCGCAGGAAAGCGCGTGGACGTTCCTCACAAACCATGCGCATGTGCTCATTCGTATTGCCCAGGACCCCTCCTCTCGAATTCGAGACATAGCCCTGCAGGTGGGGATCACGGAGCGCGCGGTGCAGCGGATCATCGCTGAACTGAAGGAAGCCGGATATCTGACCTACGACCGCGAAGGCCGTCGCAATCGTTACACGGTGCACGCCGGCCTGCCGATGAGACATCCGGTCGAGGGCCACTGCCTGGTCAGCGAGTTGATCACCACGGTGCCTGCAGCCGGGGGCGCAGGCCCCGAGGACGCGAACAGGTTCTCGCCGGCGCTCGTAAGCCTCGTCCACCGATGAGCGGAGCCGATGAGATCAGAAGGACGGTTGGGGTCCTGCGCAAGAGTGAGCCCGGCCGGGTCACGGGGTGCGCATCGCGAAATCCATGATCCAGCGGGCGAGAGCGATAAGAAACAGAACAAGCCCTTCCTTACGCGATAGTCGCCAGCCGCTCCACATGAAGAGGAAGACGATGAGTACCATCGCCGAGAGGGCAATCAGGGAAGTTCGTGCCATCGCATCCACCTGCATCGGGTGAAGCATCCCTGCGAGCCCCAACACTCCCAGCAGGTTGTAGATATCGCTCCCGATGACGGTCCCAGCGCTGAGACCGTAGCGCTTCTTGAGCACGCCGATCATTGAGGTCGCGAATTCCGGTACCGAAGTCCCGGCTGCGACGATGGTCACGCCGATCACCCATTCGCTGAGCCCGAGTCCCGTTGCGGCCGCGCTGGCGGCATGGATGAGCAAGTGAGCGCTGCCGATAATCAGCGCAAGTCCTATCAGCAGCAAGGAAAGATCCCGCAGTATCCCTGCCGGCGCCCAGAGCGACGTCCTCCGCTTCTCCAACTCTTCTTCCGCGCGCGGCATCACCTTCCGGGTGGCGAAGAGGTAGCCCAGGTAGGTGAAGAGGAGAGCGAAGAGTAACGCTCCCTCGATCCGATCTAGCCTGAGATCGATCCCGATGAGGCCCAGGACCAGGAGCGTCGTCAACAGGAGGACGGATCCGTCGCGCCACACCAGTGCCCGGGTTGTGGGGATCGCCCGAACCATCGCTGCCCCGCCCAGGATGAATCCGAGGTTGAAGATATTCGAGCCGACGATATTGCCGATGGAGATGTCCCCGCGTCCCTCGAAGGCGGCGAGAAGTGTAACGGCGAACTCGGGCGCGGAGGTCCCGGCCGCCACCACGGTCAGGCCCATCACGAGCTCCGAAACGCCGATCCGCTTCGCGATCCGCGTTGATGATTCCACTATCCAGTGGGCGCTTCTGGCGATGAGGAGAACGGCCGCGAGGATGATAAGCGCGTTCACCCACAACGGCAGCCCCACCAGGTCAAATGCAGGCAGTTCACGCATGAAGAGGTGATGCCTCGGCTGGCCTAACTGGATATGCTGACGACGGGATTCGAACCCGCAACCTGCTGATTACAAACCAGCTGCTCTGCCAATTGAGCTACGTCAGCAATGTATAGGGCGGCCAGTGCAGAAACGAGCGCCGGCCGCATACGGCGAGAGAGGCCCAGGACGTGTGAGCGGCTGGTGGTGTTAGGGCCTGGTTGGGGTGGCGATCGCGCCTGGCGGCAAAATACGAAACGTAATACACGAAAGCAAGAGCGTATGATTGGCCGTAGCGGGGAGAGCGTTGTGGAGAGGGCAGACCGTGCGGGCAGCGATCTTCAACGGTATTAAGCACTTAGGCGATACCGCGGAAAGTCCCCCCGCCGGGGCATTATGTCCCAGCAGGGGGGCCGCGGCGGGTGGCATACGCCGGTGAACCGATTGTGGCGCCACAAGTTACAGCCTGAGTATATTAAGCGGATTTGTGGCACGGAATCCGCCACAGGGTGTGGGGAAGGGGTCTGCCCTGGAGCACCTGTTCTTTGGGCCGGGTTGGCGAGGGGCGACCACCGGGTGTAGGGCGAAGCGATAGAGAGCCGAGGTAACTGTGGCCACTAAAGCGCGCACGCCGCGTAAGAAAGGGTCCCGCAAGGACGCGAAGAAGAAGGGGCCGGAGATCATCCGTGTGTCGGAGCACACGGCGGAGATCGTGTCCGATTCGGGAGAAGGTGCCCAGAAATGCGGCCAGATCTTCGGGGCCGTTTGTGCGAAGATGGGGAATGGGATCTGGACGGTGGAGATCATCCCGGCCGAGATCCAGCCGCCGCCACGGAGCAAAGCGGGCGGGAGCGGAAACCGAATCCGCTTTGGCACCGGCGCGATCACGAACTGGGGTGACGCGACGAACCTGGTCGTTGCGTTCAACGAGCGGGTGCTGCTGGGCCGGCACGAGCTCGACGCGCTGGCGGACGACGCGATCGTCCTGCTGGAGAACATGTGGGCGACGCATTCGGATCCGGACATCCAGAAGCAGTGGAAGGAAGGATTGGAGAAGCTTTCCAGCCGGAACTACCGGATCATCGAGGTGCCGATGGAGGAAGAGTGCCTCAAGGTGGTTGAGGACCCGCGCCGCGGTAAGAACATGTTCGCCCTCGGGTTGCTGGCCTGGATATACGACCGGGACATGGAGCTGATCCGCGCGCAGATCGCTCACCAGTTCCGCAGGAAGAGCCAGGAGATCTACGAGAAGAACGTCAAGCTGGTGGAGCTGGGATACAGTTGGGCGGAGGGGAACCTCGGTTTCCGCATCGAGGTGCCCACGGTGAAGTCGGAGCAGCCGATGGTCGTGATGAACGGAAACGAGGCTGTCGGCATGGGGGCCATCGCCGCGGGGCTTGAGCTCTGCTCCATGTACCCGATCACGCCGGCCACGTCGGCTTCGCACTACTTGGGTGAGGTCTACGACAAGTTCGGGGGCATCGTGCACCAGGCGGAGGACGAGATCGCCGCGGTGGGGGTCGCTATCGGCGCTTCCTACGCGGGAAAGGTGGCCTTCACCATCACATCGGGCCCTGGCCTGGCGCTGAAGACGGAGTTCCTCGGCCTGGCGGTGATGGTCGAGGTGCCGCTGGTGGTGGTAGATGTGCAGAGGGGCGGCCCGAGCACGGGGCTACCCACCAAGGTGGAGCAGTCCGATCTGTTGGCCGCCATCTACGGGCAGCCCGGCGACGCGCCTCACGTGGTGATGGCACCGGCGACCATTGGGGATTGCTTCCATGTCATGGTGACGGCGCGTCGCATCGCCGAAACTTTCCGAACCCTGGTCATCGTGCTGACCGACGCGAACCTGGCGACAGGCCAGCAGCCGTTCCCGCGGCCCCAGCTGGATGCGCGCTGGCAGCAGGCGCCCATCGGCTTGAGCCCGGTGCCCGAGGACAAGCCGCCCTACGATTGGGATGAGCGGACCGGCCTGTCGCAGCGTCTGATACCTGGCCAACCCGGGGGCATGCACACGCTGACCAGCCTGGCTCACGACGAGTGGAGCAAGGTGGCCTATGATCCCGAGAGCCACCAGCGCGGCAGCGCGATGCGGAGCAGGAAGCTGGCGGTGCTGCAGCAGGCGTTGAAGCGGCCGGAGGTGCACGGAGCTGATTTGGGCGAACTGCTGGTCGTCGGCTGGGGTAGCACGAAGGGAGCGATAGAGGAGGCGGTGGATCGGGCGCGGGCCGAGGGTCTCGCGGTCTCGTCCTGTCATCTGGCTTTCCTGTCACCGCTGGAACCCGGACTGAAGGAGATCTTCAGCCGTTTTGAGCGGGTGATGACGGTCGAGATCAACTACAGCGACGAACCCGACGATCCCTACATCACGGAAGAGAACCGGCGTCGCTCGCAGCTGGCGCTGTTGCTGCGGGCGCAGACGTTGGTGGATGTCGATTGCTGGAGCCGGGTACCCGGTCAGCCGCTGAAGCCCGGAAACATCCTGAAAGCGATTCGGGCGAGACTAGAGGTGAGAGTGGGAGTATGACGCACTATGGATGCTCTTTGCTGAGCTGCGGTTTAGAAGACGACCGCCACTTCGAGATGGATGACTACCAGGGCGCCATCCCGCGCTGGTGCCCGGGGTGTGGGGACCACAGCATTCTCACAGCGGTTCAGCGGCTGCTGGAAGAGGAGCAGCTGAAGCCGGAGGACACCGTCTTCGTGTCGGGGATCGGCTGCTCGAGCCGCTTCCCGCATTACCTGAAGACGTACGGGTTCCACGGCCTGCATGGTCGTGCGCTCCCTGTGGCCACCGGCATCAAGCTGGAGCGGCCGGAACTGGACGTCTTTGTGGTGATGGGGGACGGCGACTGCTGCTCCATCGGCGCGGGCCACTGGATCCACTCTGTGCGCTACAACATGAATATGGTGACCCTGCTGCTCGACAACAACATGTATGGTCTGACCAAGGGGCAGACATCGCCGACGACGCCGGTCGGCTACCCGAGCAACACGCAGCCCCAGGGCAGCTACCTGCGAGAGCTGAATCCGCTGACGGCGACGCTGGGTGTCACGAACGCTTCGTTCGTGGCGCAGACGGCGGAGTGGATCCCGTCGCACCTCTACCAGACGCTGAGAGCGGCGTACCATCACAAAGGGTTCTCTTTCGTCAGGATCCTGCAGCGCTGCCCGATCTTCACGGCTTCGATCTATGATGAGGCCGTCAGGAAGCCGGACGTAATCGAGTTGCTGGTTCACGATGACGGAATCTGGGTGAAGGATCTGGACAAGATCTACGAGCACACGCTCTATCACGATCCCAGGGACTTGAACAGCGCCCGAGCGTTGGCGGAGACCAGCGACCGGATCCGCCTCGGCCTCTTCTACAAGAACGAGGAGCTGCCGTGTTACGAGGACGTGCGCAGGCTGCCGGCGTACACGGCGGAGGAGAGGGTGAAGGCCCTCAATGAGGAGTTGGATCGCTATGCCGTCTGACCCGCGGATGGACACAGCTATCAATGCCCTGGCCGGCCCGATCGAGCGGTACAGATCGGCGGTCGTCACCACGGCCGAGGAAGTGCGGGGCTATCTGGCGAGCCGCCAGCCCCCAAATGATCGAGGCGACGAGAGCGTGGCGGTGGGACTCGGTCAGTTTGCCGTTGGCCGTATCGACATCGATCGCTTCTCCAGTCTGCTGACCAACGCACCGGTGGAAGACGCCGGCACGCTGGAGAAGGTGGAAGGCGCATACAAGATCCTCAGCGATATCGCCTCCGGCGGTGACGATGTGTTCCGCGTCGAGGTGAAATCGGGAGGGCGTCTCCGCGATGCCGTCGCCGGCCGCTGGGCGGAGATCGGTCGCGCTTTCGCAGCCGCCCGCGTCGCCGGGATGGCGACGGCGGGGAGCCTGAACTCCAGCAAGAACGACAAGCTGCTCGGTCCGATGGAGTTCCGGCGCTGGAACGAGATGGAGCGTCAGATCGCGCCGCCGCTGGCGGTGGAAGTCGATGGGGCCGACCTGCACGCTGGAGAGCTTGCCGAATTCCTGGATGGCAGCGTGAAGATCGTGCTCGTGGTTCGCGGCGAGTCACCGCCCGCGCCGCTGGTCCGGCTGATCACTCCGTCGACCTTCGTGCTTCAGACTTCGGACGAAACGGGCCTCGATCGCTTCTCGGACTTTGCGGGCCCTGCGGTGGCAGCGCTCGTTCCGGAAGCCGCGGCCCGCTTCATACACGATCCGGCGGCCGGCTCGCAGCCGTGGGATCGTATCGAGGTCTTCCATCTGCCGGAGGAAGCAGCGAAGAAGGCCGTTGGCGGCGTCAGCGTGCGGCAGCAGACCGACGAGCTGGAGCAGCTCCGGTCTCTGGCCGGTTCCACCGGTGCGACGGAGGCGGAGGCCGAGGGCGAAGCGGCGGTCGCTACGCAGGTGATCTCGGATAACCCGGTAGACAAGCTGGCGGCGTGGCTGCTGAGCCAGGCCGACCTCAGCAGCATCGAATAGCGCTGATATGAGCTTGATGACGATACTCGGCTCGGTGGCGATTCTGGGAGGCGTTGCCCTCACTTTCGCCATCTTGATTGCCCTCGCCAACAAGAAGCTCAGGGTTTGGGAGGACCCGCGCATCGACGCGGTGAACGACATGCTTCCCGGATCGAACTGCGGTGCCTGCGGCTCGGCCGGGTGCCGAGCGTTCGCCGAGGAGCTGGTGGCCGGGGAAGTGCAGCCGGCGGCGTGCACGCAGCTGGGCGGCGAGGACATCATCGAGATCGCTGATTACCTCGGGGTGGAAGCGGGGGAGGCGGTGAAGCGCGTGGCCAGACTGCTGTGCGCGGGCGGCTCACACGTATCGCTCACTCGCGCCGAGTACATAGGGCTCGAGACGTGCGGCGCCGCGGCGGCTGTCGCTGCCGGCGGAAAGGGATGCGCCTGGGCGTGCCTCGGTCTCGACGATTGCGAGGTGGCGTGTGACTTCGACGCGATCTACATGAATCACTATGGCCTTCCGGTCGTGATCCCCGATCGCTGCACGGCCTGTGGCGACTGTGTGGATGCTTGCCCGAGAGATCTCTTCACGATCATGCCGGAGACCCAGAAGCTGATCGTGCAGTGCAAGAGCTTGCTCGAGGGCGAGGAGGCGGAAGAGATCTGCAAGGTGGCCTGCAATGGCTGCGGCCTCTGCGCCATCGATGCGGCGCCCGGCCTGATCGAGATGGTGAACGGCCTCGCCGTGATCGATTACAGCAAGAACGAGCTCGCCGACCCGAAGGCGACCGAGCGCTGCCCAACCGGCGCTATCGCCTGGGTCGAGGGCCAACAGTTTGCCGACATGCCCCAACCTATACGGAGTGAAGTCGCATGATTCTGAAGAAGGGGAAGGCACAGCCTGAAGCGCCTAAGTATCCTGGTGTCCGGACGGCTATGGATGGCAGCGAAGCGATCGTCGCGATGGAGACGGCGGCGAGTGAGGGTGCGGGCGCTTACCCGATCACGCCATCCACGCAGATGGGAGAAGGCTGGGCGGCTGCGGTCGCTGCCGGTGTGCTGAACGTGAACGGTCGCAAGCTGATTTTCTTCGAGCCGGAAGGAGAGCATGCCGCCGCCGCGGTGACGGCGGGTATGAGCATGACTGGCCTCCGCGCCACCAACTTCTCTAGCGGACAGGGCATCGCCTACATGCACGAGTCGTTGTACGCCGCGGTGGGCAAGCGGCTAACCTACGTGCTTAATATCGCCTGCCGCGCGATGACCAAGCATGCGCTCAACGTGCATGCCGGTCACGACGACTACCACGCCATCGATGACACCGGCTTCTTCCAGGTCTTCGGGAAGAACGTTCAGGAGCTGGCGGATCTCAACCTGATCAGCCATCGCATCGCGGAGCTTTCTCTGAATCCGGGCGTATGCGCGCAAGACGGCTTCCTCACCAGCCACGTGATCGAGTCGGTGATGCTACCCGAGCGCGAGCTGGTGAAGGAGTACCTGGGCGATCCTTCCGACATCATCGAGTCGCCGACCCCGGCCCAGAAGATGGTCTTCGGCGAGCGGCGCCGCCGGATCCCCGAGATGTTCGACCTCGATTATCCGGCCATGATCGGCGTGGTTCAGAATCAGGACAGCTACGCTCAGGGTGTCGCGGCCCAGCGGCCCTTCTATTTCGATCACGTTCAGGATCTCACCGACCAGGCGATGCAGGAGTACTACGAGCTGACGGGCCGCAAGTATGCGCGCGCATCGGGCTACCTGCTCGACGACGCCGAATACGTGATAGTCGGGCAGGGCTCACTGGTGTGGAATGCCGAGGCCGTTGCCGATTACCTGCGTGAGACCCGCGGCCTCAAGATCGGCGTCCTCAACCTGACGATGTTCCGGCCGTTCCCCGCGGATCTAATCACGAAGATGCTCAGAGGGAAGAAGGCGGTCACTGTGCTGGAGCGCACCGACCAGCCGCTGGCGGTCGATCTGCCCATCCTGCGCGAGATCCGTGCCGCCATGGCCAAGGCGGTGGAGAACGGCCGCGCCGCCGCCGGCGAGTTGCCGCACCGGAACGTGGCGGCGATCAAAGCGGATGAGGTGCCCGAGTTCTACTCCGGTGTCTTCGGGATGGGGAGCCGCGACCTGCAGCCGGGTGACGTTGTCGCCGCGGTGGACAACATGCTGCCGGGCGGTCTCGGCAGGCGGCTGTTCTACCTGGGAATCGACTTCATCCGCAAGGGCACGCGCCTGCCCAAGCTGCAGATCTGGCAGGAGCGACTGCTGGAATCGTACCCGGATATCTCCGGTCTGGCGCTCGACGCGGCGGGCGACATCAACCTGATGCCGGAAGGCTCGATCTCGCTCCGCATCCACTCCATCGGCGGCTGGGGCGCGATCACGACGGGCAAGAACGTGGCGATGACGGCGTTCGAGCTACTGGGCCTCCACATCAAGGCGAACCCGAAGTACGGCTCGGAAAAGAAGGGGCAGCCGACCACGTTCTACGGCACGCTGGCGAAGGGGCCGATCCGCCTGAACGCCGAGCTGAAGCATGTGGACGTCGTGCTTTCACCGGACCCGAACGTGTTCCGGCACTCGAACCCGCTGGCTGGACTCTCGGAAGGCGGCGTCTTTGTCATCCAGAGCGACCTGACACCGGAACAGCTTTGGGAGACGTTCCCGGCCGGGGCGCGGCGCGAGATCAAGGAGAGGAAGCTCAAGGTCTATTCCGTCGACGGGTTCAGAATCGCGACCGAGGAGGCGTCCGATCCCGAGCTGCGCTACCGCATGCAGGGCGCGGCGTTCATGGGCGCCTTCTTCAAGGTGTCGCCGCTCATGGAGCGGGAGGGGCTGGAGGACGAGAAGCTGTTCGAGGGGATCCGGGCGCAGCTCGACAAGAAGTTCGGTCACCTGGGCGAGCGGGTCGTCGAGGACAACGTGCGCGTCATCCGGCGCGGCTTCGACGAGGTCGTGGAGCTCGACCACGAGGCACTGACGGAGGAGGGTGCCGAGGCGGTAGCGACGCCGCGGATGCCGGCTGTGCTGGACGGCGCCGGCTGGCGCGATGGTTTGGGCAACCCGGGCCGCTTCTGGGAACAGGTGGCCTATCTATACAAGAGCGGGGACGATCCCATCGCCGATCCGTTCGCGGCGATCAGCGCGATCCCGGCCGCCACGAGCACGATCCGCGATATGACCGACGTGCGCTTCGAGGTGCCGGAGTTCATCGCGGACAAGTGCACGGGCTGCAGCCAGTGCTGGACGGTGTGCCCGGACGCGGCGATACCCGGCATGGTGAACACGGTCGAGCAGGTGATCGAGGCGGCCATCATCGCATCGTCGAACGGCCGCTCCTTCGACCGGATGCGCCAGATCACCAAGCACCTGGCCAACGAGTCGCGCCGCATCATGAAGGGCGTGCCCTTCACGACCTACGCCGATGTGCTCTCCCAGGCGTACAAGAGTGTGGTGGAGAAGCTGAACTGGGATGCGGAGCGGCGCGCGGCGCTTGACGAAGAGTTCGCGCCCGTCTACTCGGCGCTCGCCGACTTCCCGCTGGCCAAGACCGGGCCCTTCTTCGATCTCCCCGAGTCGCAGGAGAAGGGAACGGGGGGCCTTCTGTCGATCACCGTCAATCCCGAGGCGTGCAAGGGGTGCAACCTGTGTGTCGAGGTCTGCCCGGACGAGGCCCTGATCACGGTGAAGCAGGACGAGGAAGTGGTGGACAAGCTGCGGCGGAACTGGAAGCTGTGGGAGTGGCTGCCGGATACCGACGATCGCTACGTCAATATCCCGAACCTGGACGAGGGCATCGGCGTCCTCTCGTCGATGTTGCTGAAGAAGGACAACTATCGCTCCATCTTCGGTGGGGACGGGGCGTGCATGGGCTGCGGCGAGAAGACGGGCATCCACCTGGTGCTTGCAGCGGTGAACGCCGTGATGAAGCCGCGGGTGGAGAAGCACGTGGCCAAGCTGGAGGACCTGATCGCCCGGCTCGACGCGAAAGCGCGCGAGCTGCTCGCCTCCGATGCCGACCTGGAGGCGGTGAGCGGCGAAGAGGGCGGGGAGGTGGATATCCCGCTCGAGAAGTCGAAGAAGGATGAGATCGAGCGTATCGCCAGGATGATCCGCGACATCAAGGACCTCCACTGGCGTTACACGGAAGGGCCCAGTGGCAAGGGCCGCTCGGTCACCGGCTTCACCAACGCGACAGGCTGCTCGTCGGTATGGGGGAGCACGTATCCGTACAACCCGTACCCGTTCCCCTGGACCAATCACCTGTTCCAGGACGCGCCCTCGATCGCGATCGGTATCTTCGAGGGCCACATGCGGAAGATGGCGGACGGGTTCGTCGCGGTCCGCCGCGCCGAGCTCGAACTGGCGGGCGAGTACGACCCGGAAGTGCACGAACCGGTGTTCACCAAGTTCGACTGGCGCCAGTTCAGCGACGAGGAGTTCCATCTCTCGCCGCCGATCTTCGCGGTGGGCGGTGACGGCGCGATGCTCGACATCGGTTTCCAGAACGTCTCGCGTTTGATGGCATCCGGCAAGCCGATCCGGATCATCGTGCTGGACACGCAGGTCTACTCGAACACGGGTGGACAGGCCTGCACCAGCGGCTTCACGGGTCAGGTCTCCGACATGGCGGCGTACGGAAAGGATCAGCACGGCAAGGAGGAGACCCGCAAGGAGATGGCGCTGATCGCCATGGCGCATCGTGGGACCTACGTATTGCAGTCGTCACAGGCGCTGCCCTCGCACCTGCTGGCCGGGGTGATCAAGGGTCTGCAGAGCCGGCGCCCGGCGGTGTTCATCCTGCACTGCCCCTGCCCACCGGAGCACGGCATCGGCGACGACCAGGCGACGCAGGCGGCTCGGCTGTCGCTGGAGAGCCGGGCGTTCCCGTTCCTGGTCTTCGATCCCGACGGGGGTGAGGAGCTGAGCGATCGGCTGAACCTGGACGGTAACCCCTGCGTCGATGACAAGTGGCCGTCTTACGAGCTGAAGTACGTGGATGATGAGGGGCAGGAGCAGGTGATGGAGCTGCCGCTCACCATCGCGGACTGGGCCGCCACCGAGGCGCGCTTCAAGAAGCACTTCAAGCGGGTGCAGGCAGATGCTTCGGATGACGAGCTGGTCCCGTTCGCCGAGTACATCGAGATGCCGGCGGAAGAGCGGAACGGCCAGCGGCCGTTCGTCTACGCGATCGACGCCGAGAGGAAGCTCAAGCGGCTCACCGCCTCCGACGAGATCGTCGAGCTGGCCGAGGACCGGCTCGACCTGTGGCTGACCCTGAAGGAGATGGCGGGTCTTGCCGCCTCGGACGCGGCGCGCGGCATCGTGGAAAGCGAGCTGGAGGAAGAGCTCGAGAGAAAGCTCGACGCGCTGCGGGCCGAGTACGAGGCGAAGCTGGCCGACCTCAGGGCCAGGTACCCGCAGGTGGTGGCCCGGAAGCTCGCCGAGGGGTTGCTGAAGGCCGGCAACGGCAAGATGACCGTGGCCGATTTGTTGAAGCGCGCGCAGGCGACGCCGGGTCTGAGGCCTCTGAGCATGGACGAGACGGGCCTCGAGCTCGGACCCGTTGGTGGCGGCGGGGCGGCCGTGGCCGTCGAGGCTCCACCGGCAACCCAGGTTGCGGTCGCACCCGCAGCCGCGCCGGCGGCGGTTGAGGAGGAAGAAGTAGGGCTCGCGATGGAGCCCTACATCGAGACACTTCGTTGCACGACCTGTAACGAGTGCACCAACTTGAACAAGAAGATGTTCGCCTACGACGACAAGAAGCAGGCGTACATCAAGGACCCGAAAGCCGGGAAGTTCAGGGAGCTCGTGATAGCTGCGGAGCGCTGCCCAGTGAAGATCATCCATCCGGGGACGCCGCTGAATCCGAAGGAGAAGGATCTGGATAAGTGGATCAAGCGGGCCGAGCCGTTTAATTGACGGGCCGCGTTGGGTGAACCGGCATACAAGTGATTAGTAATTAGTGATTAGAGTAATTAGTGACTGGAGTCTTCATCGATCGATCGCGAGGTAGTTAGCTGAGTACTAATCACTAATAACCAATCACTAATCACTCAAAACAGATGGCTGCCCGACGACGAACGTTCCGACACGGCGTACATCCGCCCGAGCTGAAAGAGCTGACCGAAGGGGAGAAAATCCGGCGAATGCCGTTCCCGGATGAGGTCATCCTTCCTCTCAGCCAGCACACGGGCAAGCCGGCCATCCCGATCGTTCAGCAAGGCGACAGGGTCGAGCGGGGCGACAAGATAGCCCGTGCTGACGGCTTCATCTCTTCGCCCATCCACGCCTCGGCCAGCGGCACGGTGGCGGCGATCGAGCTGTGGCCGCATCCAGACGGCACCTACAAGCCGGCGATCCGTATCGCCGTCGACCGTTATTCGGCGCAGGTGCCGCGGCCGCGGATCGTGCCGCGCTGGGAGGGGCTCTCACCTGAGGAGATCGTGCAGGCCGTTCAGGACGCGGGCGTCGTCGGCCTGGGCGGCGCCGCCTTCCCGACGCACGTGAAGCTCTCTCCACCCGAGGACGCGAGGATCGAGACCATCCTAATCAACGGGTGCGAATGCGAGCCCTACCTGACGACCGATCATCACATCATGGCGGAGTACCCGGAGCGCGTGTATCTGGGGATCCGCATCATGATGCAGGCGTTGCGTGTTAAGCGCGCGATGATCGGGGTCGAGAAGAACAAGCCGGACGCTATCGAGGCCTTACGGGCAACGCGGCCCGGCGACCTCAACGTCACCGTGCACCCGGTCACGGTGAAGTACCCGCAGGGTGCCGAGAAGATGCTGATCAAGGCGCTGCTCGGGCGTGAGGTACCGTCGGGTAAGCTGCCGATGAATGTGGGTGTCGTGGTGCAGAACGTGGGATCCTGCGCCGCCATCGCCGAGGTGTTCGACACGGGGATGCCGCTGATCGAGCGGATCGTCACTGTCACGGGTCTGGGCGTGAAGCGACCGGCGAACCTGATCGTTCCCGTCGGCACCAGAGTGGGCGAGCTGATCGAGGTGTGTGGGGGACTTACGGAAGACGCGCACGAGATCGTGTTCGGCGGCCCGATGATGGGCGCTCCGCAGGCGAGCTTTGACGTTCCGATCCTCAAGGGCGTTACGGGTGTCGTCGTCTTGAGCAAGGCCGAGACGAAGCCGAAGGAATCCTACCCCTGCATCCGTTGCGGTCACTGCCTCGATGCCTGCCCTGTCTTTCTGAACCCGCAGCTCCTGGGGCAGCAGGCCCTGGCGGGACACTATCAGGACATGGAGGAGCACCACATCTGGGATTGCATGCTCTGCGGCTGCTGCTCTTACGTCTGCCCCTCTAACATTCCGCTGTCACAGCTCTTCCAGGTTGCGCGGACGGCCATACGGCGGCTGGGTTCAAAAGCAGCGGCGGCATGAGCCAGCCGCGCTTCCTCGTCACCGCTTCACCCCACCTGAAGGGGCCGGCAACCACACCGGCCATCATGTGGAACGTGGTCGGAAGCCTCGTTCCCATCGTGGTCGCAGCGTTGTTCTTCTTCGGCCTGGGTGCTTTGCTGGTGATCATCTCGGCAACAGCCGGCGCGCTCATCACCGAGCGGCTGTTCGGCCAGAAGGGCTCGCTGCTCGATGGGTCGGCGATGATCACGGGGCTCCTGCTCGGACTCACGCTGCCACCGGGCTTCCCGCTCTGGATGGCCTTCGTAGGCGGTTTCTTCGGCATCGCGTTCGGCAAGCTTCTCTTCGGCGGGCTGGGCCAGAACATCTTCAACCCGGCGCTGCTCGGGCGTGCTTTCCTTCAGGCGGCGTTCCCCGTTGCCATCACGACGTGGCCGGCAGCGGGTGGCGGATTCTGGGACGTCACGGCGGAGAACCTCGCGCTGCCGCTCATGGGCGCGGGGGAGACGGACACGGTCACGGGAGCGACGCCGCTGGGGCTGTTCAAGTTCGAGGGGGTGGGGACGGACACGGTTGACATGTTCATCGGTTCCATCGGCGGTTCGCTGGGCGAGACCTCCGCCGTGATCATCACGCTATGCGGCGGCTATCTGGCGCTGCGGAACTTTCTCAACTGGCGGATCCCCGCCGGCATCTTCATCACGGTGGCGGTGCTTTCCGGCCTGTTGCACCTGCTGGATGCGACACGGTATCCAGACCCGGCGTTCATGCTCTTCTCGGGCGGGCTGATGCTGGGGGCCTGGTTCATGGCCACGGATCTGGTCACGTCGCCGGTGACGAAGGTAGGCAACTGGATCTTCGCTGCGGGCGTCGGGGTCCTGATCGTCATCATCCGGTTGTGGGGCGGGCTGCCGGAAGGTGTGATGTACGCGATCCTGATCATGAACGCCCTGGTGCCGTTCATCAATCGGTCAACCCAACCCCAGGTGTTCGGTACGCGTGTGCAGGAGGCGGAATCGTGAGCGGCGAGGGGTCCTCCGGGGCTGAGGGTTCGGGCGGCCGCAGCCTCCCGATGGCGCCTCAGCAGGCCGAGGTCCGGTCCTGGCGGTTGCTGGTGACGCTGGGTACCGCGGGGGCCCTGGCCGGCCTGCTCATCGTCTTCGTGTACCAGGCGACGCAGCCCCGCATCCAGGCCTACAAGGCGATGATGCTGAGGCTGGCGGTCTCGGAGGTGCTGAAGGCACCTGACCACTGGGACACGCTGTACGTCAGTGAGGGTGGCCTCACGTCGACGCCGCCGGCCGAGGCGGACGTGAGGAATCTGGAGATGGTGTTCCTCGGTTATCGCGAGGATGGCAGCCGGGTCGGATTCGCGATCACGGGTGGGGAGGCCGGGTTCCAGGACATCATCGAGTTAATCTTCGGTTACGACCCGGAGACGCGCACGGTTCTGGGAATGAAGATCCTGTCGAGCAAGGAGACGCCGGGGCTGGGTGACAAGATCGAGAAGGACAGCGCCTTCGTCGCTGAGTTCGGAGGGCC
>JAZGAL010000092.1:0-2197 GCA_036475815.1 Gemmatimonadota bacterium | reverse complement strand
CTGCAGCTGGATCCCCGAGGGACGGCATTCCGGCGCGCGGAGATGTGCGAACTCAGCTTCTCGTGAGCGCCTCGGGCACCCGCTGGATGTCCGTGCGCACCTTGGGCAGACAGTCCGGGTACTTCTGCTGGAGGAACGCGATCAGCTTCTCCCTCACCTCGCAGCGTAGATTCCAGGCCTTCGACGCGTCGGCCGCGCTGATCAACGCGCGCACCTCCACCCCTTGGGGGCTCGTGTCCGTCACCTGCACCCCGCACACCTTCCCGTCCCAGTCGCTCGACTCCCGCGCGATCTGCTCGAGCTGCGTGCGAATCTCATCCACCGGCACCGCGTAGTCTACGTAGATGAACACGGTTCCCAGAATCTCAGCCGAGACCCGCGTCCAGTTCTGGAAAGGAGTTTCGAGGAAGTAGCTGATGGGAAGGACCAAGCGCCGCAGATCCCAGATCCGGACCACCACGTAGGTGAGGGTGATCTCCTCGATGCGTCCCCATTCGCCCTCGACGATCACGACGTCGTCGAGCCGGATCGGCTGGCTGATGGCGATCTGGATGCCCGCTAGTAGACTACCGAGCGTCTTCTGCGCCGCGAGACCAACGATCAGCCCAGCGAGGCCGGCCGACGCCAGGATCCCGGCGCCCAGCTCGCGAAACTCGTCGAAGCTCAGTAGCAGTGTCGCCAGCGCGAGTACGCCGATTACGACTACCGCGATCTTCCGGACGATCCCGAACTGAGTGCGAATCGCTCGGGCTCTCAGGTTGTCACTCACCTCTATGTCGTAGCGGTCGACGATCACGTCTTCGGCGACGGACGTGAGCCGGACGAGGGTCCAGGCCACGGAGAAGGTCAGCACCACGATCAGGAGGTTGCCGATGAACGTATGCAGATCGTCTCCCAACGCTGCCCGAAGCAAGGGCAGGGCGACGTAGACGGCGAGGACCGGAAACACGAGGACCGTGGGGCGGCGGCAGTGCCTGAGGAGCGAGTCGTCAAGAACGGTGCTCGTGCGGTGAGCGAACTGACTGAGCAGGCGCCAGAAGATGCGGTGCATCAAGTATCCGACGAGCACCGCCCCGAGGATGGCGCCGGTCGCCCAGAGGAGCTGCCTCCAGTCGATGAGTTCTGCCATGGGGCCCCTAACATCGCACGGATCGAAGGATTCTCGCCATGCGAGGGCGTACGGGTCCCGCGCGGGCATCGGGAAGGCGCCCGCTCGACCCGAATCCCCCTGTCCCGACGCACCCCCGGGGGGGCGCGTGGCGAGATTCCCGAGTGTTGGCAAGAGCTTGGGAACCTTGGTTGGCTACCCAGGTTCGAATGAGGGAGCTTCCCCCCACGGGCATGGAGCCCTGGCTTCAGGCAGAGGGCAGGAGCTTGGTCGCTTCCACGATCAACGACGGGCACCGGATGTTGGTGAGCGAGAAGTGTCAGGCTTAGGAAATGCCTGGGTCTTCTTATCTGTAGAGGTGTCTAGCACTTCGATCTGCAGGCCATCCTTTGTCATCACTGTGCTGATCTCCAGATCGACGGTGCCGATTGATGAAGCAAGCGAGTCGCACCGCCGGCGCCGGGCCAGGGGGAGCTGTTCGGATGAGCCGCTACATCACCTGCGACGAGATTCGCGAGATGATCGACGCGGACTCGCTCGCCTACCTGTCGCTGGAGGCGCTGCGCATCAAGCGAACTGGGATGCCTATTGCTCTAGTCTACCCGCGAAGCCGGGTGGTGTGAGTAGGAGCTTGACCGGCATGATCCCGTTGGCCCTCGGCTCCAATACGGAGGGCGGGCATCTAGGGCGGCGAAACCTCCCCAGATAACTACTACCCCACTCGCGAGTTGACCGGGGTGGAGGGGGGTTCGCATACTGGGAGCCTCCCGGCCGATCACCGCGGCGAGCAGCGCTACGCACCTGAAATCTCTCGGCGCCGACGACCGGCTGCTCGCCCAGATTCCGCGCACTTAGCCCCCAACGGACGCGGGTTCGATTCCTGCCGCCAGAGCTGAGTCCTTTGCCTCAGGCAGCGCCGCGCGCACCCTCGTGGAACAACCGGGGAGCAGCGCGATCCGCGCGGGGCTCCTCGGTCTCTGCGGTCGCACGCGAGCTTCGGCGCGAGGTCGGGCGGGTGGCCGAAACCGGCGCTTCGCAGGGTGACGCAACTGGCTGAATTCCCACCGCGAGGCGGCCCCTCAACCGCCT
>JAZGAL010000091.1:0-2028 GCA_036475815.1 Gemmatimonadota bacterium | reverse complement strand
CCAACGCCCCCATCTCGAAGACCTTGAACCAACCGGTCATGAGGAACAGAAGGCCGAGCAGACCGCGGGCGAAGAAGGCCACTTGGCTCGCATCGCCCCACCTGTTCTTCCGAGTTCCCTCCATTTGATTCCTCCCTCCCTAGTCTGGCTGCCCACCCGGCTCCGCTACTGTCGGCCGTCTTCGGCATGCCCACCCGGTCACGCCTGCGATGGCCCAGTCAGCCCAACCCACCGTCCCCACGGAGCGACAGAGGAAGATGGGGTGGACGCGCCACCGCTGCACCCTTATCTGTGAGACCACAGCACGTGCTTGGCACACGATCACGCTGGCCGTGAGAACGGCGCGTGGGGAAAGAACCGAACGGAATCGAACGAGGAGTTGAGCTAATGAGGAAGCATCTCTCGGCGATAGTCGCGGTCTCGGTCGTTGCCCTTGGCTTCGCCGGCTGCGAGCCGCAAGGCATCGGTCAGGGGCAGGACGAGTCCTTCGCCAAGTACAGCCAGGAGTTCAAGGGAAAGATCGCCGAGTCCTACGCTGAGTCGGAGGAGTGGTGGCCGACGCCGCCCAAGCCTCCAGAGGGAACGCCCAACGTCATCATCTTTCTCCTCGACGACACGGGATTCGCCCACCTCGGCAGCTTCGGCGGGCTGATCGATACGCCCAACATCGATCGGCTGGCGGCGAACGGGCTCAGGTACAACAACTTCCACACGACGGCTCTCTGCTCGCCTTCGCGGGCCGCAATCATGGCGGGGCGAAACCACCACCGGATCGGACTCGGCTCCCACTCGCTGACGGCGATGGGGTTCCCCGGCTACAACGCGTATCCGCCGGAGTCCGGCAAGTCGATCGCCAAGCACCTGCAGAAGGCCGGTTTCGTGAACTACGCGATTGGGAAGTGGGATCACACGCCCCTCTACGAGGTGTCGGAGAGCGGTCCCTTCGACCGCTGGCCCAGCGGAGAGGGCTTCGACCACTACTACGGCTTCATGGCCGCCGACGCAGACAACTACCGGTCGCTCGTGTGGCGGGACCACTATCCGATCGAGGACTGGATGGGGAAGCCCGGCTACCACTGGAGCGAGGCGATGGCGGACGACGCCATCCGCAACATCACCTCGCACGTCTCGGTGTCGCCGGACCGTCCGTTCATGATGTTCTGGGCACCGGTCGCGATGCACTCGCCGCACCAGGCGCCGCCTGAGTACATCGAGCGCTATCGAGGCCGGTTCGACATGGGCTGGGACCAGGCCCGCGAGATGATTCACCAACGGCAGCTCGAGATAGGGATCATCCCCGAGGGCACGCTGCTCACCGAGCGGACCGAGGAACTCCCGGCCTGGGACAGCCTCAAGCCCGAAGAGCAGCGCCTGTACGCCCGCCAGATGGAGGTGTTCGCGGCCATGCTCACGCACGTGGACAAGCAGATCGGGCGCATCCTCGAGACGCTGGAGCGGACCGGTCAGCTGGACAACACGCTGATCTTCGTGACCTCGGACAACGGCTCGTCCGGCGAGGGCGGCCTCACGGGCAGCTTCAACGAGACGTACGTGCTCAACGGGCTTCAGACGCCGTTCGACGCCAACATGCGGCACTACGACGACTGGGGCGGCCCCGACACATACCCTCACTTCCACGCCGGTTGGGCGCTCGCCGGTAACACGCCCTTCCAATACTTCAAGCAGATCGTGCACCGCGGCGGCATCCAGGACCCGATGGTTGTCCACTGGCCGGCCGGGATCGAGGCGAAGGGTGAGATCCGCGACCAGTACCACCACATCATCGACATCGGCCCGACGATCCTCGAGGTGACGGGAACGCCGTTCCTGGAAGTCCTCGACGGCCACACGCAGATGTCGCTCGACGGCGTGAGCATGATGTACTCGTTCAACGACGCGGACGCGCCGACGACGCACCCCGAGCAGTACTACGAGCTGTTCGGCAACCGCGCGATCTACCAGGACGGTTGGAAGGCTGTCACCATCCACGCCGGCCGGATGCCGTGGGATCTCAATCGCGTGGCCCCC